>JBCAZN010000126.1:0-7192 GCA_038533035.1 Pseudomonadota bacterium | reverse complement strand
AATGATGCCGCGCTGATCAACCTTGACGCCGGCTTTTTCGGCGTCAAGCTTGTCGCCATTTGCACGCCGACCGATCGCAACCAGGACGCGATCGTAGACGGCTGACGTCGGTGCCTTCTCACCCTCGAAGCTGACCTCTATGCCAACGTCGGATGCCGTCATGCCAGTCACTTTCGTTGAGACCATGATGTCCTTGTAGCGGCCCTTTACGATCTTCATGAAGGGTCGCAACAGATCCGGATCAGTTCCCGGCATCAAGGTATCGGTGAGCTCAACGACGCTGACGTCGGTGCCGAGTGCCGCATACACGCACGCCATTTCGAGGCCAATGATGCCGCCACCCACGACCAGCATGCTTTTCGGCAGTGGCGCCAATTCCAGTGCACCTGTCGAATCCACAATTCGGATGTCATCCGGCAGGCCCGGCAACATCGCAGGCTCGGAACCCGCGGCGATAATGCACTTCTCGAAGTCTATCGATTCCTCGTTGTCGAGTTGTAATCGATTCGGCGATACAAACTTCGCCGTGCCATTGATAACGCGAACCTTGCGCTGCTTGGCCATCGAACCCAGGCCGCCGGTGAGCTTGCCGACGACCGAATTCTTCCACTCGCGCAGCTTGAGCGCGTCGATCTCAGGCTTGCCGAAGCTGACGCCGTGATCCTCCATCGCCTTCGCGTCGTCGATGACTTTGGCTGCGTGCAGCAATGCTTTGGACGGAATACAGCCAACGTTGAGGCATACGCCACCCAGCACCGCGTCACGCTCAACGAGAATGACATCGAGACCGAGATCCGCGGCGCGGAATGCCGCGGTATAGCCGCCCGGGCCGGAACCGATCACAACAAGCTGCGCACGGTGCGTTGCATCACTGTCCGGCAACGCGCCAATGGCCGCCGTCACTTCGGCCGCACTCATGACCTGGGTCGGCTCTTCGGTGCGCGGAGCGGGTTCGTCATCAGCACCCGCTGCAGAATCTGCTTCTATGGTTGCAATGACGCTGCCCGTCGATACCTTGCTGCCCACTTCGACTTCAAGCGCTACGATTTTGCCGGCTGCCTCGGCCGGAATATCCATCGACGCTTTATCCGTCTCGAGCGTCACCAGCGCGTCCTCAACGGCAACGGTGTCACCGACGGACACGAGCACCTCAATGACTTCAACTTCATCGAAGTCACCGAGGTCAGGGACCTGCAACTTTACGATGTCAGCCACTATGGGATCGCCTTGATCATGGACTCAACGTCAGCCAGCGCCTCGCCGAGGTAGGTCGTGAATCGCACGGCGAGTGCGCCGTCAATGACGCGGTGATCGTAGGACAGCGACAGTGGCAGCATGAGGCGTGGCTCGAAATCGCTGCCGTTCCAGACCGGCTGCATAGACGACCGTGAAACGCCCAGGATGGCGACCTCGGGTGCATTAACGATCGGCGTAAAGGCTGTGCCGCCGATACCGCCCAGGCTGGAGATCGTGAACGTCGCGCCCTGCAGCTGCGGTGCCTTGAGCTTGCCGTCGCGACCAAGCGCCGAGAGTTCAGCGAGCTCGCCGGCGATTTCGTAAACATCTTTCTGGTCCGCATTGCGAATAACCGGAACAATAAGGCCGTTCGGTGTATCGGCCGCAAATCCAAGATGAATGTACTTTTTCATCACGAGGCTTTCACCATCGTCCGAGAGCGATGAGTTCACCTTCGGGAATTCCTGCAATGCAGCGATGACGGCTTTCATGACAAATGCGAGCGGCGTTAGCGGAATGCCCCGCTCCTTCGCCGGCCCCTTGAGTTCCTGGCGCTTTGCTTCCATCGCCGTAATGTCCGCGAGGTCATGCTGCGTCACGTGCGGCAGATTGATCCAGCTGGCCTGCAAACGCGGCCCGGAAATCTTCTGAATACGGGTCAGCGGCTCGAGCCCGATCTCGCCGAACTTCGAGTGATCGACTTTGGGTGTCTGTGGCAGTGAAGGTCCAGACGGCGATGCGGCCTGGCCCGACAGAATCGCCTTGACGAAGGCCTTGACGTCGTCGTGCAGGATGCGGCTCTTGGCACCGCTGCCTTTGACCTGGACCAGGTTGACGCCGAGCTCGCGCGCCAACTTGCGCACGGACGGACTCGCATGCGCGCGCGAGAATCCGGCCTCGTCGATTGCCGGTAACGTCGCCGGTGCAGTCGGCGTTGCCGGCGCCTGTTGTACAGGGGCCGGTTTGCTTTCTGCAGGCGCCGCCGGCGCTGTTTCTGCCGGCGATGCTGCGGCTTGCGGCGTCTCTGACGGTGCCGACGCCACAGCGTCAATGATGGCGATCGAGGCGCCTTCGGCGACCTTGTCACCGACCTTGACGAGCACATCGTCAATCGTCCCGGCGACCACGGCCGGTACGTCCATCGCAGCCTTGTCGGTCTCGAGGGTAACTAACGGGTCTTCGACTTCGACGGTTGCGCCTGGTTCGACATGTACCTCGATGATTTCAACATCGTCGAAATCACCGATGTCTGGAACCACCAGGGTTTGCTTGCCTTTCGACACTGGTGCCGCCGCCTCATCCGATTCGATGACGGTGGTATCCCCGGACGGCGGTGCGGCGATTGCGGGCGTGATGACAACCGTATCGCCGACTTCGACCGTCAGGGTGCCAATCACGTCGCCTGTCGAGACATTATCGCCAACGTTGATCGTCAGAGACTGGATCGTGCCGTTTTCGGGTGACGGAATGTCCATCGAGGCTTTGTCCGTCTCGACGGTAACCAGACCGTCTTCGCGTTCGACGGAATCGCCCGCAGCGACAAGTACCTCGATGACCTCAACGTCCGAGAAATCACCCAGGTCGGGAATTACGATATCAATCGTGTTTGCCATCATCGACTCCCGTTACAACGTCACCGGATCAGGTCGATCCGGATCGATACCGTATTTTTCGATGGCCGCGGCAACCGTCTTGCGATCCAGCGCGCCATCTTCTGCGAGAGCGTTCAACGCTGTGACGGCGATGTAGCGCCTGTCGACTTCGAAGTGCTCGCGTAACGCCTTGCGTGCGTCGCTGCGACCATAGCCGTCGGTGCCGAGCGTAATGTAGGTACCGGGTACCCACCCCTGGATCTGGTCGGCAACAATCTTCATGTAGTCCGTCGCGGCAATATACGGCCCGGTACGATCGCCAAAGCATTGCGCGATGTAGCACTTGCGTTGCTCCTCGTCCGGGTGCAGCTGGTTCCAGCGATCGACTTCAAGGGCTTCGCGGCGCAGCTCGTTGAAGCTGGTCACCGACCACACGTCGGCTACGACACCGAAGTCGTCCATCAGCAAATCTTTCGCGGCAATGACTTCACGCAGGATCGTGCCCGACCCCATGAGCTGTACACGGATCTTGCCGCCACTCTTGTTGAAGTCGAGCGGATAAATGCCGCGCAGGATGCCTTCCTCGACACCGGCCGGCATCGGCGGATGCGCGTAGTTCTCGTTCATGCAGGTGATGTAATAGAAAACATCCTCCTGCTCGCCCATCATGCGGCGCAGGCCGTCCTGAACGATGACCGCGAGTTCGTAGGCGTAGGTCGGATCGTAGGAAACACAGTTCGGTACCGTCGCTGCATTGACCAGGCTGTGACCGTCCTGGTGCTGCAGACCCTCGCCCGCCAGCGTCGTACGGCCGGCTGTGCCGCCGATCAGGAAGCCACGTGTCTGTTGGTCACCGCCCGCCCAAATGAAGTCGCCAATGCGCTGGAAACCGAACATCGAGTAGTAGATGTAGAACGGAATCATCGGCACATTGTGGTTCGAGTACGCGGTTCCCGCCGCGGCCCAGGAGCAAAACGCGCCGGCCTCGTTGATGCCCTCTTCGAGAATCTGGCCTTTCTTGTCCTCGCGGTAGTACATGAGCTCGCCGGCATCTTCCGGCTCATATAGCTGCCCCTTGCTCGCGTAGATGCCGACCTGGCGGAACATGCCTTCCATACCAAAGGTGCGCGCCTCATCCGGCACAATCGGTACGATGTGCTTGCCAATCTGCTTGTCGCGCGCAAGCGCCGTCAGGATGCGCACGAACGCCATCGTCGTTGACGCTTCGCGCTCGCCGGTTCCCTCAAGCTGTGTCTTGAAGGTTTCAAGCGGTGGTACTGGCAGCGACGCCGACTTTGTACGACGTGCCGGCAGGAATCCCTTGAGTGCCTGGCGGCGTTCAAGCATGTACTCAAGTTCGGGGCTGTCCTTCGATGGCATGTAGTACGGCACCGTATCGCCGATCTCCTTGTCGCTGATCGGAATATTGAAGCGATCGCGGAAAATACGAATCTCTTCGAGGTCCATTTTCTTTTGCTGGTGCGCCGTGTTCTGACCTTCACCTGCTGCCCCCATGCCGTAACCTTTGACGGTTTTCGCAAGAATAATCGTCGGGCCGCCTTTGTGGCGCGTCGCCGCATCGTAGGCAGCGTAGACCTTGGACGGGTCATGACCGCCGCGATTCAGGCGCCAGATGTCCTCGTCAGACATATTCGCGACCATGGCTTCGGTCTCCGGGTGCTTGCCGAAGAATTTTTCGCGTACGTAGCCACCGTCACGCGCTTTGAATACCTGGTATTCGCCGTCGACAGTTTCCTCCATGAGCTGGCGCAGCTTGCCGTCGCGATCTTTGGCAATCAGCGGATCCCAGCGTGAACCCCAAACGACCTTGATTACATTCCAGCCGGCCCCGCCAAACGCGGCTTCGAGTTCCTGGATGATCTTGCCATTGCCACGCACCGGGCCGTCGAGGCGTTGCAGGTTACAGTTCACAACGAAGACAAGGTTGTCCAGGCCTTCGCGTACCGGCATCGTGATCGCGCCCATCGACTCGGGCTCGTCCATCTCGCCATCACCGAGGAATGCCCAGACCTTGCGATCGCTCGGCGGAACCATGCCGCGATTCTCCATATAACGCATGAAGCGCGCCTGGTAGATCGCCATCATCGGGCCGAGACCCATCGACACCGTCGGGAACTGCCAGTAGTCCGGCATCAGCCACGGGTGCGGGTAGGATGACAGGCCACCACCGCCCACTTCCTGGCGGAAGCGGTTGAGTTTGTCCTCACCGAGGCGCCCTTCGAGGAAAGAGCGCGCGTACATGCCGGGTGCTGAATGCCCCTGCATGAAAATCATGTCGCCGCCCTGCTCTTCGGTGGCAGCGCGCCAGAAATGATTGAAGCCAACTTCGTAAAGCGTGGCCGACGAGGCGTAACTCGAGATGTGGCCACCGTACTCGGAGCTTATCTTGTTGGCGTTGACGACCATGGCCATCGCGTTCCAGCGAATGTAGGCCTCGATGCGGCGTTCGATCGCGCGATCACCAGGATACTCGGGCTGCCGACCCGCCGAGATCGTGTTGAGGTAGGCCGTATTCGGACTGTACGGCAGGTACGCGCCAGAGCGACGCGCAAAGTCGATCATCTTGTTGAGCAGAAAATGGGCGCGTTCCGGGCCGTGCTGTACGAGCACCGAGTCAATAGACTCGAGCCACTCGTGCGTTTCAGTC
The DNA here is from genome assembly GCA_038533035.1 of Pseudomonadota bacterium. Classification (GTDB taxonomy): domain Bacteria; phylum Pseudomonadota; class Gammaproteobacteria; order Steroidobacterales; family Woeseiaceae; genus UBA1847. The sequence goes on along the minus strand of JBCAZN010000126.1, from coordinate 1,696 downwards.
GGATCAATGTCGTCAAACGGGTTGAACTTGCTCATGTATCGTCCATGTTCCGACAAGCCGAGCGGCGCGGCCAGTCGCGTGAATTACTATGGGTGTCCTGCTAGGATCACCGCACCGCGCACCAGACTACGCGGCGGCGATTTGCGGCCGACAATGATCGGGGTTTGTGCGGTGCAGGTCAAGAAATTTAACAAGGTTGATTTCACAACTTTTCAGGATCATTTATGCAGCTTCCCCGGTTTCAAAAAGTCACGATTTTTCAGAAACTTGGACGCGTTACTGGACGTTCTTTAGAGGCCTGCGATCAGTTACTCTTGATACTACCCGAAAGGCCCTCGGCGACCCATTTCAAATCACTGCCGCAGGGCGCAAAAATGCAGGCCGTGTTGCGCAAACACGCTGCCGGATCCACGCCCGCGTTTACAACTCGACTGCCCAATAAGCGACAAACGCTGGTGGTTGCGGGGACGCTCGGCAAAGACGCTTCTGCGTTCCAGCGACTGACGCTGGGTCGCAGGCTCGTTGCTGCCGCGACGAATCAAAAAGCCGGCAGCCTCGGCATCTGCGTTATCGGCCACGATAATGTCGAGACCGTCATCGCTGACGTGCTGGCGGCGGCACTCGCAGCCGCGTTTCCGATGCCCTCCTTCAAACAAAAACCGGATTCACCGAGTATCCGCAGCGTTCGGTTGCTTGGACTCGCAGAACGCATCGACACGACGCGCGTTGAGGCCGAAGCAGCCGGCAACAACCTGGCCCGCTGGGTAACGACGATGCCGCCCAACAAATTTGATGCCGTGTCCTATGCCGCGGCTGCGCAGGGTCTCGCGAAAGCGCGCGGTTGGGATTACAAACGCTACGACACGAAGGCACTGACCAAGCTGGGTGCCGGCGCGTTTCTCGCCGTTGCACAAGGCAATGAGAACGACAGCGCAGGCATCGTGCGACTGCGATATCGGCCGGGCAAAAAATCGGCGACGCCTGATCTTGCGCTGGTCGGCAAGGGCATTATTTTCGACACCGGCGGTACCAACCTGAAACCCGCAGGATCCATGCTGGACATGCACGGCGACATGCAGGGCTCGGCGGTCGCGTTCGGGACGTTGCTCGCCATTAGTGATTTACAACTGCCCATTGCCGTCGATTGCTGGCTGGCGCTGACCGAAAACCGCACAAGTGCGAGCGCTTACAAGCAACAGGATGTCGTTACCGCAGCGAACGGCAAGACGATCCAGACCATGCACACCGACGCTGAGGGCCGTATGGCACTCGCGGATACGCTCGTGCTGGCGAGTCGGGAAAAGCCCGCCATCATGTTTGACTATGCCACCCTGACCGGCACCTGCGTCAGCGCGCTGACCACGAAATATTCCGGGGTGTTTACCAACCGCGCCGAGCTGCATCCGAAATTAAAGCGCACCGGCGCAGCGAGCGGTGAACGTGTCTGGCCGTTCCCCATCGGTGATGATTTCCTCGACGGACTGAAGAGCGACGTAGCGGATTTCCTGCAATGTTCGCCAAAGGGTGCCGGTGACCATATTCTCGTGGCAACGTGCCCGAGTCCGTCGTCATTGTCGCTTGCGCTGAGGTCCATGTGAACCCATGGCGTGTCATTCTCGACGAATTCGGCCAGAAAGCTCGCCGCGAGAATATGGTCACCGGCACCCTTTGGCGAACATTGCAGGAAATCCGCTAC
>JBCAZN010000125.1:0-7204 GCA_038533035.1 Pseudomonadota bacterium | reverse complement strand
ACGCTCGACTTTTCACGCACCGTCCTACTGGTTTCCAGACTACATAGCTGATTTGCACCAGCTACTCGAGCACTACCAGTCCGGCGACGCCGTGCGACTCGTCGGCCACAGCATGGGCGCAAACATCGGCTCTCTTTACGCGGGTACGATGCCGGAACGCGTTTCTGCGTTTATCAATATTGAAGGCTTCGGGCTGCCGGACGGTGATCCGGCCGATGCGCCAAAACGATACCGGCGCTGGCTCGAGGAAGGCTGTGTCGAGCAAAGCTACAGTGAGTACTCCGGCTTTGCCGAGCTGGCGGCGAAGGTCATAAAACGGAGTCCCGGTATGTCCGAGGAAGCCGCAGGGTTCGTTGTCCGTGAATGGGCGTACATGGATGACAACGGCATTGTGCGGGCGCGCGCGGATCCGAATCACAAGCTGCCGAATGCCGTGCTATATCGTCGCGCCGAAGCCGAGGCCTGCTGGCAGCAGATTACGGCGCGGATGTTGCTGGTATCCGGCGGCGAAAGCCGGTTTGCCGAGCAGTTCGGCCTGACGTCGCAATTGCCTTACCCGAACGCCGAAACGGTAGTCATCAGCGGCGCGGGGCATATGATGCATTTTGAGCGGCCCGCCGAGCTTGCCCGGGAAATCGAGCGATTCTTTACACAATACTTGTAAATAAACCCAGTACTGTATAAAAAGACAGCTCTTTCTCGTTTAACTTTCCCGCGGGGCTCTGGCGTGCAGGCGGCAGTGAAGACCAACGATTACCTGGCAATGCTGAATCCGGCGCAGCGGATGGCCGCCGAGTATGGCGAGCGCGATGAGAACCGCTTCAGTGCGGGGCCGCTGCTCGTTATTGCGGGTGCAGGCACCGGCAAAACGATGACTCTCGCGCATCGGGTTGCGCACCTTGTAATAGAGGGTGTCAGCCCGGAACGTATTCTGCTTTTGACATTCACGCGTCGCGCGGCGCAGGAAATGACGCGGCGGGTTGAATCGATTGTTCGCAACGCGACCCGGGACACGATGCATTCGCCGCTGCCGTCGGGCGGCTTGCCATGGTCCGGGACATTTCATTCGGTTGCGAATCGATTGCTGCGCCGGTTCGCACACAACCTGAATCTGGACCCCGGATTCTCGGTGCTGGATCGCGGTGATTCGTCCGACGTCATGGACGTTGTGCGTCACGAACTCAAGCTAACGGGGACGTCGCGACGTTTCCCGAAAAAAGATACCTGTCTCGCGATCTACTCGCGGTGCGTCAACACGCAAAAGCCCCTGAGTGACACGCTCGACAAATTTTATCCGTGGTGCGTGGACTGGACGGATGAGCTGTCCGAGCTATTTCGCCACTATGTGTTGCGCAAGCAGGCGACGCAGTCACTGGACTATGACGATTTGTTGCTCTACTGGAGCCACCTGGTGGCCGAGCCGGAGTTCGCGGAAGAAATCGGCTCCTGGTTTGACCACGTTCTCGTGGATGAGTACCAGGACACCAATGTCATCCAGGCGAACATCCTGAATTCGATGAAACCCGACGGCAGCGGAGTGACGGTAGTTGGCGACGATGCGCAATCGATCTATTCATTTCGAGCCGCGGAAGTGGAGAACATTCTTGGCTTCCCCGACCAGTACATACCGAGCGCCCGCGTTGTCACGCTGGAGCAAAACTACCGTTCGACTCAGCCGGTGCTCGATACCGCAAACAACCTGATCGCCGAAAGCGAGCGACAGTATCGTAAAAACCTGTTCTCCGAACGCAAGGATGGCGCCAACCCGAAGTATGTCACGGTCGAAGACGGGGATGCAGAAGCCGAGTTTGTGGTCGAGGCGATTCTTGAAAGTCGCGAGCAGGGCCTGCAGCTGATGGAGCAGGCTGTGCTGTTCCGCGGCTCGCATCACAGCGATCGCCTCGAACTCGAACTGGTACGGCGCAACATTCCGTACGTTAAATACGGTGGCCTCAAGTTTCTCGAGGCCGCGCACGTCAAGGATTTTCTGTCGCTGCTCAAGTGGGCGGAAAACCCCAAGAACGAAGTGGCGGCGTTTCGCGTGCTCAAGTTGATGCCCGGCATGGGACCGGCGACCGCCGCCAAGTGTTTCGAGTGCGTTGCATTGAGTGACTACAGTCTGAAAGCGCTCGCCGGATTTCGACCCCCGGCCGGATCGGCCGAGGAGTGGCCGGCATTCTGCGAGTTGATGAAGTCATTGGCCGATGTGGCGATGGACGACGCGGGCTGGCAGTCACAGCTGTCGCAGGTACGCCGCTGGTACCAGCCGCATCTCGAGCGAATTTACGATGGCGTCGATACACGTGAAGCGGATCTCGAGCAACTCGAGCAGATTTCGGGCCGCTACCCGACGCGTGAACGATTCCTGACCGAGCTGACACTGGACCCACCGTCGGCGGCCGGCGATCTCGCCGGTGACCCGTTACTCGACGAGGATTACCTGGTTCTGTCGACCGTACATTCCGCGAAAGGACAGGAGTGGGAGTCCGTCTACATACTCAATGTGTCCGACGGCAACTTCCCGTCCGAGTTTGCAACCGGCAAGCCCGAAATGATCGAGGAAGAGCGGCGCCTGTTGTACGTGGCAATGACACGCGCCAAGCAATCGTTGTCGTTGATCGCGCCGCTGCGCTACCACGTTACCCAGCAACGTCGTGACGGTGACAAACATGTGTATGGAGCGCGCAGTCGATTCATGACGGACCGCCTGCTGGACACTATGGATCGTCGCTTCAAGGGTCGCAGTGAGGTGTCGGCCGGTCGGTTTGAAGTTCGATCCGATCGCCAGATCGACGTGGCCGCACGCATGCGCGAGATGTGGTGAAAAAAAAGGCGGTGGCAAAAGCCACCGCCAATCAATACGAAACAAACAGCATAAGGGATAAATTGAATTGTTTCGTCAACCGTGTATCTGCATTAGATACAGTTCTTTGATGCTTGTGAGCGCAAAAGGGTTGCCAACAAAAAGGAATAAGCACGGCCGAAAGCACGTTTTGTGCTGAGTTACATCTGAAACAAAAACTCGGGCGACGTGACCCGTCGTTCAGAAACTAGGCCAGGAACATCGTATACGCCGGATTGTCGCTTTCCTCCCAGTGCGTATAGCCAAGTTGTGACAGATGCTTTTCGAGTTCCTCAGTTTCATTCGGCGGACAGTCGATACCGGCAAGCACGCGACCATGATCCGAGCCGTGATTACGGTAGTGGAACAGCGAAATGTTCCAGTCCGTACCGACCGCGTTCAAAAAATCGAGTAGCGCGCCCGGGCGTTCCGGAAACTCGAAACGGAACAGTCGTTCGTTCGCCACATGCTGTGATCGACCGCCCACCATGTGGCGCACATGCAGTTTGGCCATCTCGTTGTCCGTCAGGTCGAACGTCGGAAAACCAGCAGCAGTGAGGTCCTGTAATAACCTGGCCCGCTCGGCGTCGCCGCCTGTCAACTGAACACCGACAAAAATGTGCGCTTTCTGGTTGTCGGCATAGCGGTAGTTGAACTCTGTGACGCCGCGTCGTCCGAGCGCGTCGCAAAATTGTCGAAAGCTGCCGGGTTCTTCAGGGATCTCGGCGGCCAGCAACATTTCAGTGCGATCGCCCACGGCGGCGCGTTCCGCGATATGCCGCAGGCGATCGAAATTTACGTTTGCGCCGCAACTGATCGTGACGACGGTCTGGTTCTCGATGCCGTGTTCCGCGATGAACTTTTTGGCGCCGGCAATCGCGAGCCCGCCGGCTGGTTCAACAATGGAGCGCGTATCTTCAAAAATATCGCGAATTGCCGCGCAGCACTGGTCGGTATCGACCGTAATGACATCGTCAACGAATTCCTGGCAGAGGCGAAACGTTTCATCACCGACCCGGCGCACCGCGACGCCGTCAGCGAAGATGCCGACGTGATCCAGCGTGACCGGGCGGCCGTTTTGCAGCGAATCTCGCATTCCCGCCGAGTCCTGCGGCTCAACGCCAATAATTCTCGCCGAGGGTTGTCGCTGTTTTATCCATGTTGCGATACCCGCAATCAACCCGCCGCCACCAATCGGAACAAATACGAAGTCAATCGCTTGATCAGCCTGCTCGAGGATCTCTTTGCCAATTGTTCCCTGGCCCGCGATGACGACAGGATCGTCGAACGGATGAATGAATGTCAGCTGCTGCTCGTCTTTAAGCTGTTGTGCGTGGGCAAAAGCATCGTCGTAGGTGTCGCCGTGCAGAACTACCTCGCCACCGAGCGTACGCACCGCCTCGATCTTTATCGATGGGGTCGTGACGGGCATGACAACAACCGCACGAACACCACGCTTGCGAGCGGCGAGCGCAACGCCCTGGGCATGGTTTCCGGCGGAGCTGCAGATTACGCCGGCGCCGACTTCCTCATCGTCGAGACTCGCGATTTTGTTGTAGGCGCCGCGCAATTTGAAGGAAAAAACCGGTTGCAGGTCCTCACGCTTCATCAGGATGTGATTTCCGAGTCGAGCCGACAGGTTTGAGGCCAGTTCGAGCGGTGAGCGCACGGCCACGTCATAAACCTTTGCGTTCTCGATCAGTTCCAGGTAGCGCTCTGAACTTATATTGCTGTTGTTCATGGGCCGGTTATCGCACAATATGGGTTCTGTGAACAGACTCCTACTTAGCAACGCCAGACTGATCAACGAAGGCGAGATTCGAGACGCCGATGTGTTGGTCGAAGGCGACCGCATCGCGAAAATTGATTCGTCAATCAGTGCGCCCGACGGCGCGCAGGTGATCGACGTTGCCGGTCGTATCCTGATGCCGGGCATGGTCGACGACCAGGTCCATTTTCGTGAACCGGGCATGCCGTCCAAGGGTGATCTCGCCACCGAATCGGCGGCGGCCGCAGCGGGCGGCATTACGAGCTTCATGGATATGCCGAACGTCAATCCGCAAACGACCTCACGCCAGGCGCTGCTCGACAAGTACGCTATGGCCGAGAATCGCTGCACGGCAAACTACGGCTTCTACCTCGGTGCAACCAACAGCAACATCGACGAGGTCAAGGCACTGCAGGTCAACGAAGCCTGCGGCATCAAGGCCTTCATGGGTGCCTCGACCGGGGACATGTTGGTCGACGACCCCGAGGCGCTGGAGAAATTGTTCGAGCACGCACCGGTGCTGGTCGTGACTCACTGCGAGCATTCACCGACGATCTGGGATAACGAGGCAAAGGCCCGGGCTGAGTTCGGCGAGGAGGTTCCGTTTCGGGAGCATCCAAACATCCGCTCCGCGCAGGCCTGTCTGACGTCTTCGAGCCTCGCCACCGACCTCGCCCGCCGGCATGACGCGCTGTTACACGTGCTGCATCTCACTACGGCGATCGAAATGGGCCTGTTCTCGACGGCGCATCGGTCGGAGAAACGCATCACTGCAGAAGTCTGCGTGCACCATCTCTGGTTCGACGAATCCAAATACGACTCTCTGGGGCCCAAGATCAAATGCAACCCGGCCATCAAGACGGCCGCAGACCGCGCCGCCCTGATCGCGGCGGTTAATGACGGTCGCATTGACGTCATTGCAACGGACCACGCACCGCACACCGCCGTTGAAAAGCGCGCCAGCTATTTCAAGGCGCCCGCAGGTCTGCCGCTGGTACAGCATGCGGTGCAGTTGCTGTTCGACCTGGTGGCGAAAGGCGAGCTTACGCATGAACTCATTGTTGAGCGCGCCTGCCATGCACCGGCCGATCTTTACGGAGTCACCGAGCGCGGTTACGCGAGGGAAGGCTATTTTGCGGACCTGATCATTGTCGACACGAACAAACCCTACCTCGTCGACAAGTCCAATCTGCTCGCCAAATGCCACTGGTCACCGTTCGAGGGGCATGAGTTTACGTCGTCAATCGACACGACCATCGTCAATGGTGAGATCGTCTGGAACGACGGCGCGCTGACCGGAAACATCGCCGGGCAGCGCCTTGATTTCACGCGCGCGCGGTAGACGCCCGGAAACGGTTTACTTTCGTCGCAATCCCGCTATGCTAGCGCCAATCATTGGACGAAAATTGCGGCCAGGCGGTCAGGGGATGCCTGGTTCGGCCGACTGAATGAAACCAACCGATACGTCGAACCCCGATTACTTCCACAAAGTTGTCGATTGCCAGTGGGGCTGCCCGGCTCACACCGATGTACCCGCTTATATACGCATGATTGCCCAGGGGCAGTTTTCCGATGCGTACATGGAAAACCGCAAGTCCAACGTCTTTCCCGGCATCCTCGGTCGCGTTTGCGATCGACCCTGCGAGCCGGCGTGTCGACGCGGTCGCGTTGAAGACAAACCGGTAGCGATTTGTCGTCTTAAGCGAGTCGCCGCTGACCATCGCGATGACATAACCGACAGGCTGCCGACCGCGCCTGAAAAAACCAACGGCAAGAAGATCGCATTGATTGGTGCGGGGTGTGCGTCGCTGACGGTTGCCAACGATCTCGCGCCAATGGGCTACGAAGTAACGATCTTCGAGCAGCTCAGTACCACGGGTGGTCTCATGCGGACCAACATTCCGCAATTTCGCTTGCCGCCCAAGGTGCTCGACGAGGAGATCGGCTACATCCTCGACATGAATGTCGACCTGAAGCTCGATCACCCGATCGAAAGTCTCAAGGGATTGCTCGCCGAGAACTACGATGCGGTGTTTGTCGGCACGGGTGCGCCACGCGGCAAGAACCTCGAAATCCCGGGTCGTTACGATTCCGATCGCATTCATATTGGTATCGACTGGCTGGAATCAGTCGCGTTTGAGCACGTCGAGTCTATCGGCGAAAAAGTCCTGATCATTGGCGTTGGCAACACCGCGATGGACTGTTGCCGCACTTCGCTGCGACTCGGTGCGAACGACGTCAAGGTGATGGCGCGCAAGCCGCGCGGTTTCTTCAAGGCGTCGGAGTGGGAGCTGGAGGACGCGGAAGAAGAAAACGTCGAGATCCTCATCAACCACTCGCCCAAAGAGTTCGTCTACGAAGACGGCAAGCTCGTTGGCATGAAGTTCGAGCTCATGGAATACAATATCGATGAGAACGGACGCATCGATCGCGGCACGGTTACCGGGGAGACGATCATCCCCTGTGACGATGTTGTGCTCGCGATCGGGCAGGACAACGCATTCCCATGGATCGAGCGCGACATCGGTATTGAATTCGATAAGTGGGATTGCCCGGTCGTCGACGAACAAACCATGATGTGTTCTGTCGACGGC
>JBCAZN010000124.1:0-7210 GCA_038533035.1 Pseudomonadota bacterium | reverse complement strand
CTGTGCTGCGCCATAGACGGGGCGCATCATGAATGACTGGTGGATCGAAAGTTCACCGTGATGCCAGTGGCCATTTTTTGCACCGAACTCGCTTTCGACGTCCGGCGGTGCCAACAACTCATGATCGACGACCAGCGTTTTGAGATTCGGCGCGTATTCGCTCAGTTGCGATAAGAGTCGGTAGGCGAGCGTTGCTGACTGTTCGCTCCACCCGGACTTTGAATCGCACGGCAGGAAGCTGACGTTGACTGACATGACGTGATGACCGTTGGGCGCAAGCGAGTTGTCATGCAGGCTAGGCATAAGAATCTCGAACGCCGGCGTGTCGGATACCTCGCCATACTTCGAATGATTGAAGGCATGCTCGACGTAGCGCATGGACGGGGCCACGACCAGCCGGTTTCGGAGTTGCGCCGATTCAACACCTGTAAATTCGGGCAAGCCCGACAACGCGAGATTCAAACGACCCACGACGCCGTTGCCGCGAATCTGTTGTACGCGGTTGGCGAACATGGCATCGAGTCTTGGTGCGCCGACGAGCGAACCGAATGTCACACGAGGATCCAGGTTCGAAACCACGCGCGGCGCTTTCACCAGGTCGCCGTTGTCGAGTTCGACACCGAATGCCCGGTCGTTTTCGATCAGTACTTTCGCGACGCGCGCGCCGTAGCGAATCATGACGCCGGCGTCTTCCGCCGACTGCGTCAACGCGTTTACGAGGCCGGGCCCGGCGTGACAGCCGAGCGGACCGTCTTGCTCGCCCGTGAGCTTCTGCAACCAGGTCAGCACGGTGCCAGGCGTCCGCGGCCCCATCGAGTTGCCAAGTACAGCGTCGAGCGCAATCGCGCCTTTCAACAGGTCATTGTCGAAGCGTTCATTCAGGACGTCGTAAATGTTGATCGCCGCGACACGCAGGAATTCGTACATCGAATCTTTGCCGAGCCCAATACGCAGCTTCCAACCGAGCTTTGCGAGCGTGACCTTGTCGGCGAATTCCATGTCCTTGAGGCGCGGTGGCTTGTTCGACATCAGCGGCGCGAGCGCGCCCGCAAACTCGCGATACTCGGCTTTGAATGCAGCAAACGCAGCCTGGTCAGACTCACCAACGCCGGCGACAGTATCGGCGCCAATGCGAACGTGACTACCGCCGGGATCGAGCGATATCGTGTCGATGGCATCACTTGGCTGGAAACCGAACTGGTCGAGATTGAGGTCGTTGCGAATCTTGTTACCGAGCGGGTAGCCGACGTGCGCGAGGCCCGGAAAACGGTAGTCGCTGCCGAGCGAGCGGGGCGCGGCCATGCCGCCAGCAGCGTCGTTCGCTTCAAGAATTAAAACGTTGAGTCCGCTACGAGCAAGGTAGTTGGCACAGACCAGGCCGTTGTGCCCGGCTCCGATTACGATGACGTCGTTGCGGCGTGCAATGGAGTCAGTCATCGCTGAACTCCACGGGCGTCGTATCGGGTTTCCTGAGATCGCGCAGAATTTCGCGCGCCGCATTCGTGCCCGGCGCACCCATTACGCCACCGCCCGGGTGCGTCGATGAGCCGCACATGTACATGCCTTTCACAGGACCGCGATATTGCGAGTATCCCGGGAACGGGCGGTTGAAAAGCAGCTGGTCGAAGGTGAGTTCGCCCTGGAAAATGTTGCCTTCGGTCAGGCCGACTTCGTCTTCGAGTTCGCGCGGTGTGCGGATCTCGGCGTGTAGCAACAGGTCTTTGAAATCCGGGCTGTATTCGGCGATCTGGTCGATGACAGTCTGGCCGAATGCATCGCGCTTCTCGTCCGTCCAGCCGCCCTCGGGTTCCACCGGGCAGTACTGCACAAATACGGTCGCCATGTGTTTTCCGGGCGGTGCCAGCGTCGGGTCATACTGCGAGGGCACGAGGAAGTCGCAGTACGGATCTGCGGACCAGCGATCGTCTTTCCAGTCATCGTAAGCACGTTCAAGCCGCGTCAACGTGTCTGTGAAATGCATGTGGCCGAGCGTTAGCGGCGAATCTTCCGGTAACGCCGGAAACCGCGGCATGCCGTCGAGCGCGATGTTGATCTTTCCGGACGAGCCGCGAATTTTGAAATTTCGCGCGCGTTCCAGCAGCGTTGGCGGCACGTCATTCTCATCCATAACTTTCGTGAACGTGCGTTTCGCGTCGAGGTTTGACACGACGATGCTGGCACTGATCTCCTCGCCGGACGCGAGGCGGACGCCCGTCGCCTTGTTGCCCTTAACAATAATCTGGCTGACCTCGGCATCATTGCGAATCTCGCCGCCGAGCGACCGCAATGCCGACGCGATTGCGCCGGACACGGCGCCCATACCGCCACGGGCAAATCCCCAGGAGCCAACGTTGCCGTCGACGTCGCCCATCGCATGATGCAGCAGCACGTAGGCGGTGCCGGGCGAGTACACGCCGAGGCCCGTGCCGATAATGCTACCGCCCGAGTAGTGCGCGAGAATTGTCTCGTCTTCGAAGTAATTCTCGAGGTACTCCGCTATGGACATCGTGAAGAAACGGATGAACTCGTACAGCTGGTTTTCGCTGAGCTCGTAGAACTTCTTTAAGAGGTAAGCAAATTCAAACGCATCGCGCGGACGGAACGAGCCGGGATCGGGCGGAGTGCGCAGCAGGAATCCGCGTATCAACTTGCACCAGCGCATGACGTCGGCGTCGAAGCGCACAGCGGCATCGGCATCGCGCTTGTTGTGTCTTAGAAGTTCGCGACGGCGCACATTCTGGTTGTAATAACTGCCGAAGTAGTCGCCGTTCTGTTTGAACGTCATGCTGGCGGTCAGCGGTACCACTTTGAGGCCGTGCTTGCCAAGATCCAGTGCATTGTAGATTTCGGGGCGGAACAGGCTGCAGACGTAGGAGCAATTCGAGTACTTCCAGCCCTCATGTAATTCGCGGCTGACGGTTGCGCCGCCTGTGTATTCATTCTTCTCGACAACGAGCACATCGAGGCCGGCCTTGGCGAGGAAGGCGGCGTTGGTCAGGCCGTTATGGCCTGCGCCAATGACAATGGCGTCGTAGTCCTTTCGGGTCATGAAGCGTCGGCAAGCGCGGGAATTATCTTCTTGAGTTTCAGGTACATGTAAAGATAGACGAGCATCGCCACGATGGAAGCCGAAGCGCACATTATGAAAACGCCGTTGTAGCCGAATTCCCACGCCAGCACCGTGGCAGCCAGGTTGGGTCCCAGTCCGTTGCCAAGGCCGTGCGCCGCCGGCAGCAGTGAAACCATGCGGCCGGAGCGGTCAACGTTGGAAATGACCGCAGCCTGGTAAATGTCAACGAAGATCCAGCAGAAGTTAAACGCAAACATGCTGATCATGACGGTCATGTTCGTGATTCCAAATACCAGCATGGCAACGATGCTCGCCTGGAATATGAGGGTCACCATTAACGGTTTCGACAACCCGTAAAGATTGCTTAGCCACACCGCGACCGCGCAACCAACCAGCGAGAAGAACGATGTATAGACGAGCATATCGGCGACCCAGCTCGGATCGGCCGCTGAATCAACGGTCGCTAGCTCAATGTACGTCCAGTACGCACCGATATTGATATAGGTGAACACGACGGCAACCATAACCAGCCAGGGAACGTACGTCGGTACTTTTACGTGTTCGACATGATGGTCGCCTTGCTGCTCTTCGACGTCGACTTCGACATCAAGTGCTGCCTCCGCTGGTCGCCGCGGCAACCAACCGATAAACAGCAAACCGATGACAAATGCAGCGGCGAACGCGATGTACATTTCCTCAATTGATAGATAGGGAAGAAACTTCAACTCGCCCGCCTGCGAAAATGCGAAGGCGAACAATTCCATGGCGAACGCGAATGCCGGTTTCGAGTGGCCGCCAATGGTCGCCAGTGCAACGCCCGTATAAACGCCCGCGCCAATCCCGGCCATGAGTCGTAACCACAATGTCGATTCGTAGTCTTGATAGTAGATACACAGCACGTTTGCGGCGACCGCTACAATGGCAGCCGCGATGGCGATCATTCGCCGGTCGAATTTCGTGACGGTGAAGAACGCAATGACGGCGCCAATGCCGAGCCCGTAGAGGTCGGCACCGGTAACGCGGCCTACCTCGACCTCGGAAAAGCCAAGATTGTTGACCCACTGGGTCGAGATAACCGGGAGCCCGACCATGACGGCGTAACCCACCAGCGCCATGTAGATACCCAACGACAAGGATTGCCATTTGTCGAACTCGGTCTTGTGGTGGACTACCGTCGTGCCGCTGGGTTCTGCCATAGCCGCGATCTCTTTGTCGTTTTTTTAGTTATCGAGAGTGAACCATACTAGCCGATTCCTAGCCGATTCGGTCCTTGAGTTTGTAGAACAGCATGCCCAGCGCAATGATCTGGTTGCCCACCCATTGCGAGCCCGGAATGCGGTAGTGCTTTACTCCGGCGAATAGATCGTAGTGCTCCATTGAGCCGGTCACCGCATCTGCCATGACCTCGCTCATCGTGTGCGTTGGTGCGACACCGTGACCGGAGTAGCCCTGGCAGTACCAGACGTTACCGTTTATGCGGCCGACCGTCGGCTGGCGATTCAGCACGATGCCAATCTTGCCGCCCCACTCGTAGTCGATGCGGACGTCCTTCAGCTGTGGGTACACCTTGAGCATTCTCGGCACAATGTAGTCCTTGATACTTTTCGGGTCGCGACCCGAGTAGTTACAGGCGCCGCCGTACAGCAGGCGCTTGTCCGCCGACAGCCGGTAGTAGTCGACCACTTCATTCAGGTCGCACACCGAGATGTCCTTCGGATTAGTCTCGTTTGCCAGTTCGTCCGATAGCGGTTCGGTCGCAATGACATAGCTGCCGGCTGGAAATACCAGGTTCTTGAGCCCCGTGAAGCGACTGTAGGCATTGCCACACAGAATCACGTTGTCTGCTTCGACGTATCCCTGCTCTGTTTTAACGCGTGGCTTCGCGCCGTGCTCGATATCAATGACAGGCGACTGTTCGAATATCTGCACGCCGAGATCATGCGCGGCGCGGGCTTCGCCGATACACAGATTCAGCGGGTGCAGGTGACCATCCCGGTAGCAAATGAAGGCACCGTGATACGCGTCCGTACCGAGATTCTCGCGGGTTTTATCCCGGTCCCAGATTTCGTAAGTCGGCGGCGCGTTGTTGGCTTCACGATCCTCTACAAACTCGTGCAGCCATTCGACCTGTTTGGCATTCACAGCAACCTCGGCCCAGCCGTCTTTGAGGTCACAGTCGATACCGTATTTTTTGACGCGCTCGTGGATGATGTCGTTGCCGCGCCATTTCAGCTCCCAGACGAGATCCCTGATCGAGTCACCGTGCTGCTTGTGCAGTTTGTCGAGACCACAACCGCCGTGGATTAGCTGACCGCCATTGCGCCCGGATGCGCCCCAGCCAATACGGTTGGCTTCGACCAGGGCAACCGAGTAGCCGCGTTCCGCGAGCGTGAGTGCGGTGGAGACACCCGAGAACCCACCGCCAACCACGCAAATATCGACAGTGTGGCCGCCGTCGAGGGCAGGGTAGTCCGTGACCTCGTTGGCGGTTGCCGCGTAATACGAGCGCGTGTGTTCCTGCTTCTGGTCGGTGGCCAGCATCCTTAACTCTCTGAAAATAAATCGTTTTATTTATATCAACTGATCGGTATAATTAATTCTAGATGCCGCGCAGAGAGCCGGTCAAGCGTCATTCAGGATGTGAAACATGCCGAAGATCGTCGATCACGACTTGCAGAGAGAGGCATTCGCGAAAGCAGCCATGCGGCTGATTGGGCGCGCCGGGCTGGAAGGCGTCACGATGCGCGCGGTCGCGGCAGAGGCCGGTCTTTCTTATGGTTCGCTGTTTCACTACTTCGGCTCGAAAGACGAACTCTTGTTATCCACGGTGCGCTACGCGCTCGGTAAACAATCGGATCGGTTGAATGACCTTAGTCAACGATTTTCGGGACTCGATGCACTGGAAAAAATGTTGTGTGACGACGCGTTAACAAGCGAGTCGTCACACGATGTCTGGATGGTCTGGATGACGTTTCAATACCAGGCCGCACTTCGCGATTCGTTCGCGGAGGTAAACGCTGAACTGGTGGACGGCTGGCACGACAGGATTCGGCTAGCGCTTATTGACGCGCAAGAAGCACGCGAAGTTCGAGCCGACCTCGACGTTGATCTCGAAGCCAGTGCCCTGTGGGCTTACTCGACCGGCATCGGTCAGTTGGGTGTTCTGCACCCGGATGCGTTTCCGGTTGACCGCCAGGAAGCACTGGTGCGCGCCTGTATAAACAAGCTGCGTACCTAAGGATTTCTAATACTCTTCGCGCTGCGGCGCATCGTCTGTAATTTCATGCCACGGTGCCTTCGACCCGACGAAGATATGATACGCGGGCGGTCGCGGCGGATCGCCGTCGATGATGCTCATGCTCAGGTAGATCATGTCGGGTTCATCGTCGAGGGTTGTACCGACATTGGATCCGCAGATGCTGCAGAAAAACCGTTGGTGCGTATCCGACGAGTCGTAGCGCGCAACTTTATCTTCGCCCGACGTGTATCTCATTGAAGAGCGTTTGACGCCGGCAAAGGTGGCGTAAGCGGCACCATGTAAGCGCCGGCATTGCGAGCAGTGGCAGTGACTGAAGTCTTCGATATCACTGGCTACCTCGAACTGCACCGCACGGCATTCACAGAAAGCTTTCATTCGATGTCCTCCCAGCAAACAAAGACGGCGTCACTGATTTTATTGTAAGTCGCTACATGCGCCGGGTCGTCGTGGGCACCCAGCGAGTAAATGTGTTCGACGGACCGGTCACACTGTGCGCGATCATCGAAACTCATGATGAAGTAAAACTCATGATCACGTTCCTCAGTGTCCATGACGGGATGACGTTGCCGCCGACCAATGGGGCCCGTGGAGTTCAACATGCCCGCATCGATTAACTGCGCCGATAGCACATTCAACGCCGACTGAAACTCGTCGATCGTGATGTCGTCGCGTAATTTGAAGCTGGTCAACATGTGAAACATGCTCAGAGCCGGTCCTTGAGCATGTAGTACCACATGCCCAGCGTCACCATGGCCTTGGTGAAGGTAGCAGCGCCGGGCACATTGACTGGTTTGACGTTCGCAAACAGGTCGAAACGCTCCATCGTTCCCGCGACGGCGTCGGCCAGGATCTGCCCGGTCAGTTGCGTGACGTTAACGCCA
>JBCAZN010000123.1:0-7267 GCA_038533035.1 Pseudomonadota bacterium | reverse complement strand
CTTGTAGCGCCCACGAGCCGCCGCGTACTGGACGTTGTCCAGCAGGTCACGAGTATCGTCGACCTTGGTCTTGGAAGCGGCGTCGACCTCAATCAGGTCGACGAAGCGTCCTTCATCAATCTCGACGCAGGCACTGCATTCTCCGCACGGCGATGCCGATACGCCGGTTTCACAGTTCAACGCTTTGGCAAGGATTCGGGCGATGGTCGTCTTGCCCACGCCACGGGTGCCCGTGAAAAGATAGGCATGATGCAGCCGACCGGTCTCGAGCGCATTCGTGAGGGCCTGGAGGACGTGCTCCTGGCCAACCGTGTCGGAAAAGTCTTTAGGCCGCCATTTGCGGGCCAGGACGAGGTAACTCATAACAAAGTTAGTGTGCGGGAATCGGTACACGTAACGCAAGTGGCCCGCGCCAGCTGCTCCCCGGCACCCGGTATCACTGCTACCGTTGCTCCCTTCCGGGCCTGGCGGAGTTCACAGCTGACCGTCGCGGGGAAGCCGACGCGGACCGGCGGCGATTATCCCCTCAATAGCGTACGGGCACAACGCCCGTCATCAGCCTGCCGAGCGCGTTTCGTGCGATAATCGAGCACAAATTGAAAGGCCGACCATAACCTGAGGCAGTTGTCATGGAGTCTGAATCCATTCGTAATTCGCCTGAATCTAAAATAGCCGGTGAATTGACTCGTGCGTTTTTTGGGCGCAAGAATGCTGAATTCTACGTTCGGCGGTTCGATACGAAATAGCGCCGCAGCACCTGCCCGCCGCTTGCCACTAGACGACGACAATCAGCTATACCAGGCGCCGACGGCATCGGTCGACCTGACCACCGAAGACGCCGACGACGTTATGGCCGCCTATCTCGGCAGTCGTAACGGTAGTTACTACCTGCGCGTCTTCAAGAAATTCGAATCCGGCGGCGGCATCCTGTCGTGGAATTGGGCCGCTTTTTTCTGCACCGCTCCCTGGCTCCTGTATCGCCGCCTGTGGATCTGGTTTTTCGTGTTCTTCCTCGGGCTGCCGCTCGTTGCGTTTACGGTAGGTACAATTTCGATCGTCATACACCCGCTGTTTGGTCTTGCGGTGTTTATTTTTATGTACTTCTGTCTTGCACCAATCTTCGCCAATTTCATTTTCTATCGGCGCGCTCTGCAGCATGTAAGTGCGGCGAAGAAAACCAGTCCACGCCTTGCAACGCAAATCTCGGCCGCGGAACGAATCGGCGGCACTAACGAGATGGGCGCATGGATATTCGGCGTCATCGTCTACTCGCTGTTCACGGCAGGCCTCGTGTTTTCGGTGATTCCTGCCATCAGGCAACTCGGCGCCGAGCTCGGACCGGCGCCAAAAGAAAGTGTGCAGCAATACGACGCGAATCGGCAGATCGAAGCAGCGGTAAACGTCTCGATAGAAGCCCGGCAACAGGTCGAGCTCTACTACCTGGAGCACTCGCGTTATCCGTTGAATGACAAGGAAGCGAGGCTGCCAACAATGGCACCGCACCCCTACATAGAAACCATCTACATCGATGCGGGTCGCGTTGCCATCGTCTTTGGTGAAACCGCGGCCACCGAGCTCCGTAACGAATCATTGTTCATGATCCCAACCCATGACGGAGCACGTTTTTCCTGGAGCTGCGACAGCTCGTCAATCGAATGGCATTTCCTGCCTACCCGTTGTCGGCTGTAGGTCTCGCGGCAACGTTTTATCTGCGGCCGCACTTGACCGAAAAGGACGGGAAGTCGTAGAGGTACGCGGTCGCCTCTGACGCACGTTGCCCGATACCACCGCGCTGCGTCGCTTTGCCATCGTCGGCACGCATCCATTCACCGTAACGAACCTCGTTACCGTAGTGCAAAACCGGACGCACTGACCAGCGATACGTTTGGCAACCGTCAAGCTCGATCGGCACTCGATAGGATGTTGCCTGCAAGCCGCGCTCCGCGTAGACCATCTGCAGCGGGTCGTAAATTTCAATGTCATAGGTGACGGCCGTGGCCGGCACCGTTGGGTCGAGAACTTCAGCGTTCCAGACAAGTTCCGGCATCGCGACTTTTGTGGTGCCCGCCCAAAGATTCTTCTTGATCGGTTTGATATCGCGAGATTTCGCAGGTGTTAGTGACGACCAAGGCCCGACCCGCTCGTAAAGGCGCGCCGCGATTTCACGCGCGAGATAGTGACGGGCGTACGCCGCATAACTGTGCCACGCCGCATCGTCGTCACGGGTCCAGTTTTCCAAAGTGTCGCGATCCTCGTAGACAAACTGCTGTTCGAAGACGTGCCGGCTGTCACTGGATCGCATCAGCGTCGCTGTCGCGGTTGTCATGATCACTGCGTCCGACTCCTTCACGCTGATCTGAATCGAGTCGACGCTGACAAACAAGACAGCTTCCGTATTCGACGGAATCGGTTGCTCCGCCAGTAACAAACGGGTCTTCAGGCTTGGCACACCACGAATCAACCAGAACACATCGTCTGCCAGCGACTCGCTCGACATCGGCTTGCCGCCGGCATCCACAAGATCGCGCGCCAGTCGGTCGCGAAAATCCTGCATCGCTTCCTGCTGCGCACCAATGAGTCCGCCTACGATCATGCCGAGCTCACCAAGTATCGGCACTGGCATAGAAACAGGGATGCCGCCGATATCGGTGCCAACCCTGCCGAGGCCGCCTCCCTTCGCCACGCCCTCGGCCATCGTCAGCGAGTCCTTGTTGTAGGTACCGGTTAAATGTTCGGATGCCACTGCACCGCCCGGGCGCACCACAACAAAACCGAACTCGGCACGCAGCTCCGGAGACATTGGTTCCTGAAGTTCGAAGCCGGGTGTGCCCTGCGCGGAGACAACCTCTGCCAGCAATGTCGCCAGCAGCGCGGTTGTAATCAAGCGATTGACGTGCATTGTTGCCTCCATATGCCTTGATCTCTGCTGCAAAGTCTAACAGGCCGCAATCAGGTAGTTCGACCACGCCGGGTGCCCGGAAGTGCCTTCCGAAAGCAACGAAAAAGGCCGCCCACATGGGCGGCCTTCTTCGTACTGCACTGACAAAATGGTGTCAGGTCGCGGAAGCGGCAGAAATACTGGCAATTGAGGCGTCGAGCGTCGCGTTTAATTCGTCGTCCGACTGCTGTGCCGACAGCCCTTCCGACAGCGCGCGCGAGAAGCTCGCCACCATACCGTGCTGGCGCGACAAGCGATCGTTCGCCTCCTCGCGCGAATAACCGCCCGACAACGCAACGACACGGGCCACATTCGAGTGCGCCACAAAGTCGGCGAACAGATCGTCTTTCTCCGGCAGCGTCAGTTTGAGCATCACGATTTCGTCTGCGCCCAGGCTGTTGAGGTGTCCCATGATGGCGTCATGCATCAGATCTTCGGCGGCCGCCTTGTCCGGGCAGTGAATATCCACTTCAGGCTCAATGATCGGAACCAGTCCGGCAGCGACAATACGACGTCCGATGTCGAACTGCTGGCCGACGACCGCTGAAATTCCGGCGGCGTTGGCTTCCTTGATGACCGAGCGCATCTTGGTGCCAAAAATGCCGGCTGCCTTTGCTTTTTCGAGCAGCGCGTCGAGGCCCGGCATATCGTTCATCACCTGGGCGCCGTCGGCAACGTCGGCAAGCCCCTTGTCCACTTTAAGAAACGGCACGACATTCTTGACGTTCCACAGGTAGCTGGCCGTCGACTGGCCCTCCACCTCACGGTCCATGGTATTTTCAAACAGGATCGCACCGAGGATGCGGTCGCCGCCAAACGCCGGGCTTGTCATGATACGGGTACGCATCTCGTGGACGACGGCGAACATTTCTTCGTCGTTGGACCACGCGTCAGAAGTTATCCCGTAAAGGCCGAGTGCTTTGGGTGTACTGCCGCCGCTCTGGTCGAGTGCAGCGATGAATCCCGGGGCGGTTTTGATTTTTTCGAGTTGCTCTGCGTTGCTCACGGTTGCCTCTGAAAATTTGATTGAGTGATTCGGTTGCTGGCGAATTCTACAGCAATATGACGCTACGCGGGGAGCGCCGGATATTCGATTTTACAGGTCGTTTCGAGTGTTCCGGCGACGCGGAACACCCGTTCGTCGTCATAGGCCGTCGATGCGATGTGCAGGCCTGTTGGCACGCCGTTGTCGCCAATGCCCGCCGGTACCGAGAGCGCCGGGCACCGCCCCATCATGTTAAAGATGTGGCAGGTTGAAATATCCAGGTCGTATTTCTGTACTTTTCCGCCAACCAGGTATTTGTCGCGCACCGGGTTGAACCCGGCGGGTAGTCGATTGGTCATGACGGTCGGGCACACGAAGACATCGAAGTTCTGCATCAGCCGACCGAATCGTGCGTACATCTCGGCCTCGAGCGAGGCGGCCGCGTAGTACGCCCCTTTGTCGTCGAGTCGTCGCGTTGCTACTTTCGCCATCGCGATGTTGTAGTCGCACATCTGGTCCCGGGCCGTTTCCATCTTTTCGGCGACCGCGGCAAAAAACAGTGGATCCATATGTCCGTAGTAGGCGCGGCTGATACCGTCGGGGAAGCCTGGGTCTACTTCCGTAATAGTGGCACCTAGCGACTCCAGGCGTGCCAGTGCCTCACGAACGGTCGAAACGACATCGTCTTCAACATCGAGGTAACCCATATTCATGGAAAACGCGACGCGGAGTCCCTGCAAGTCGTCGGCATAGGCCATCGGTAGTTCTATCGTGGGCAACTGAGATGCGGCGTCCTCGGGATGCGCGCCACTGATAACGTTTTGCATCAACGCGGTGTCCGCCACCGTACGTGCCATCGGGCCGTTCGCGCAGTACGTTTCCATATTGAACGGGACATAGGTTTCCGGCACTCGACCGTACGGCGGTTTGAATCCGACCAGACCGCACATCGATGCAGGAAAACGAATCGATCCGCCGATATCCGAACCGGTTGCAAGCGTTGTCATCCCCGCTGCCAGCGCCGCGCCCGAACCACCCGATGATCCGCCCGGCGTAACTTCCAGATTGAAAGGATTGTTCGTCACACCAAACAAGCGCGATGTTGTGTTCCAGAGCGAACAAAATTCCGGGCACGTCGTGCGCGCATGAAATATGGCACCTGCAGCGCGCAGCCGAGCCGCGAGCACCGCGTCCTTGTCAGCGATGCGGTCTTTGTAGATGAGCGAGCCTTCGGTGTTCGGTTGACCTGCGACGTCGATTTCATCTTTCATGGCGACGGGAATGCCGTCGAGTGGTCCGCAGGGGTTTCCGTTCGCCCATCGAACTTCAGATTCTCTGGCCTGTTCCAGCGCCTGATCAAAGAAGCGATGGCTGAATGCGTTGAGGCGAGGCTCCCAGCTCTCGCTCTGCACGATCTGGGCTTCAAGCAGCTCGACGGGCGACAGCGCCTTTGAGCGGAACATTGCCAATGCCTCTGTCGCGGACAGGTAGCACAAGTCAGTCATGAATACCGCTACTCTGCAGAACCCCGTCGCTCAGAGGCCCTGATCCTTACGTGAAGCAAGAGCAAGCTTCTTTATAAGCTTATCCGGGATCGGTTTTTTCGGCGAAAACGTAACACCCGTTTTTGTGGCCTTGAGTCCAGCCGCCGCAATGTCATCGGTAAGCGACGCGATTGCGCCGTTGGATACATAGATGCCGCATTGCTTGCTGAAGGCCGCATAGCCCACAACGATTGCCTTGCCGATCCGGAATCCCGGCATCTTGTAGGCGATGATCTCTTCTGCATCTGGCAAGGTGCTGGCAACTATCGTGCGCAGCTGAATCAGCAGCGGGCGGAGTGGTTCCGCGGCCGCGGCAATGTAGGCGTCATGGTCAGCTATTTCTGTCATGCAAAGAGTGTATCAAATGACTGCGCGCCCTCGCTGGCAGCTTCGCTGCTGCGCGAGTCGAACAAGGGTGCTCATCTCCATCTTTCTGCCACCATTAAAAATAGAAAAGGCCCCACACGGGGGCCCTTTCTATTTTACTGGCGGAGAGAGAGGGATTCGAACCCTCGGTACGGTATCACCGTACACTCGCTTTCCAGGCGAGCACCTTAAACCACTCAGCCATCTCTCCGAAATGTGTTGTTCGCTACTCCGAACGAACTGACGGCGGTCGCGTAATGCAGCCAGCGCCTTCAGGACGCGGTGGCGTTTCTGCCTTCGGTATCGGCATCTCCCTGAACGGATCAAGCGGATCCAGGCCATCAGGTACCTTGACCGGTTCGTTCAAGCGTTCCGCCTGGTAGGGCTGTGGCTCGAAACACGTCTCCTTGACTTCGTCATTGCCCCATGAACAGCCGCCAAGAATTGCTGCCGCTGCCACTATTCCAATTGCCCTGGTCATGCTTTCTCCTCATGGGCAACGCCCGCTTCACGCATCGCGGCCCGCATTTCATCGTGGTACTGCTCGTCAAACGGCGTCAATGGCAAACGAATTCCGGGCGGCATTAATCCCATTTCGCTCAATGCCCACTTCACCGGAATCGGGCTTGATTCCACAAACAGTGCCTTGTTCAATCGTTGTAGCGAGTCGTCGAGACGCTTCGCCTTCTCACCCTCGCCGCTTGCCGACAATTTGCAGAGTTCTGCAACCTGCCGCGGAGCGACGTTGCCGCTGACCGTCACAACGCCGTGACCACCCGTCTGTATGAACGGCATTAACGTAAAGTCGTCGCCACTGTAGTAACGGAAGTCGTCGTTGTCGACCAGCGCCTGAATTGCTTTCAGACGCCCGATGTCGCCGGTAGCTTCCTTGATGCCCATTATGTTGCCGTGCACGGCCAGTCGTGCCACCGTCTCCGGCAGCATGTCTGTAACCGTGCGGCCCGGCACGTTGTACATCATGACCGGCTTCGTAACCGCATCGGCAATCGCCGCAAAATGACGGTACAGCCCTTCCTGCACAGGCTTGTTGTAATACGGCACGACAATCAGGAACGCATCAATTTCGAGGCCGCCTACCGAGCGGGACAAATCGATCGTCTGCGCGGTTGAGTTCGAACCGGTACCGGCGATGATCGGCAAGCGACCATCAGTGATCTCGACAGCACGCTCGATCAGCTCGATATGTTCGGCTCGGGTCAGCGTCGCCGACTCACCCGTGGTGCCGGCAATCACAAGGCCGTTCGAACCCTCGTCGACATGAAAGTCGATCAGGCGCTTGAGACTTTGGTAATCGACCCGATTATCGCCATCAAATGGCGTAACCAGCGCGACCAGACTCCCCGTGAACACACGCAATCCTCGCCACAAATAAGGCGGCGATGTTACTGTTCATGTCCGGTGCTGGCAAGGACT
>JBCAZN010000122.1:0-7315 GCA_038533035.1 Pseudomonadota bacterium | reverse complement strand
TCATTGGTCTGTTCATTCATTTCCGCCGACCAATGAGCAGTGTGACGAGTGACGCGTACATCGCCATACGCCAGTCATTGCGGCCAGCGCGGACAATCTCAAAGTCCTCGATGTACAGGGTTTCGCAGGCGCCATCGCCGGTGTCGGTTCTCGTTGTGCTCGTGCCGCGCTTGCCCGCAGGGCTTGTGTAGCTCGACAGGTAGCCCTGCACCCGAATCTGGTCGCCCACCCGGATTTTTCGAACACTATCGCGAATATACTCGTCGTCCGACAACAAGTGATTATTCGACAATTGGTTCATATCGAATGATTGCCATGCCTTGTTACTGCGCGTTTTGACATTGCACGTAAAAATGCCGTTCCAGAACTGAATCTTGTCAAGTTCGGCCCGCGTGTTGTCGCCCCAGATGACGTAGACGTCGAGCATATTCAGATGATCTTTCGCGAGCCGATGCATGCGGCTGTACTCCTCGTCGTGGTGACGATAAGAAACCACCATGCCGGTAATATCGTACGCGTATTCGGGCTCTACTTTGTAATCGATACCCTGTAGCGATATATCGAATGGCGGTTTGCCCGTCGCCGTTTGCGCTGGTTCGTCCAGAATGGACGGCACGTAGTCGATGCGGCCGGGAATGTCGTTGCGATTGCCGAACGAGACCAGCAGCACGAATGCGCTGACGATGATTAGAAGGCTGTTTGGCCGCATCGCCCTGTCAAAGTGTCAGTCCGCTGGACTCGAACGCTTCTTTGATCACGTTTTTCTCTTTACTTGTCAGCTCCAGCATCGGTGGGCGTACGCGTCCGCCCACCTGGCCCAGCAATTCCTGCCAGTACTTGCCGAACGCGGTCGGTTTGTCGGCCGGTTTGCTGCGCGCCATTGCCTCGCGAACCGGGTTCAGGCTGTCGCGCACACGTCGAGCTTCGTCAAACTTGCCGTCGAATGCCAGCTGCGTGTACTCGTGCATGCGCTTGTCGTTCTTGGTTTGCAAATGATACGGCGGTGATGAGCACAGGTACAACCGCCACCCGAGTTCCTCGATGTTGTCAAGCCAGTCGTCCTCGAGCGAGGTCGACACCTGGATCTTGTCGCCGATCATATGCGTGAGCTTGACGTACATGTCACGTGGCACCGAATACTTGATCGCAACGATATTCGGCAGTTCGGCGATGCGTGCGCACTCCTCTGGCTGCATCAGATAGCCGGAGTCGGGGTGACTCCACATCGCAATACCAATGTCCAGTTCGTCGCACAGCGACTTGTAGTACTGGTACAGCACCTCACCGCGTTCGTGAACAAAGCTCAACACGGGTGCGTGTACGACAATGTAATCGGCGCCGCAGTCCTCGGCATGGCGTGCGAGTTCCTTGACCGTGTCGAAATTCTGGTCCGAGGCCGACACGATCACGCCGGCCTTGCCGTCGCACTCCTCCACCGCGATTTCGAAGTTGCGCTTGCGCTCATCAAGGCTCATCGAGAAAAACTCGCCCTGCTTGCCCGCGATAAACAGCCCCCTGATGTCGAGGTCGTCAATCCAGTGACGAATATTCGCCCGCAGCCCGGTTTCATTCAGCGACAGGTCGTCGTTAAAGGGATTCAGCGCCGCTGCCCAGATGCCGCGCATGTGCTCGCGGGCGTAGTCTTTCGCGTCAAGGCGAGAATATTTCGTTGTCATAGCGCGAATATACTTATAATTAGTTTCATGAGCACCTATCCTGACCTGCACCTGTACATCAACGGCGAGTGGCGCAAGACCGCGCACGATTTGCCCGTTGTGAATCCGGCGACTGAAGAAGAAATCGGCCGGCTGCCGCATGCCGAAAGGCGCGACCTGGATGACGCCGTCAATGCTGCCAAAGCCGGCTTCAAGATCTGGAGTCAAACAGCGCCCTGCCACCGCGCCAGCGTGCTGTACAAGGCCGCAGCCATAATGCGCGAACGCCAGGAGGAAATTGCATCCGCGATTACCGCGGAGCATGGCAAGCCGCTGAACCAGGCGCAGAACGAAGTCGTCCGCGGCTGCGAGTTTCTCGAGTGGGACGCGGGCGAAGCGACGCGCACGTACGGCCGCGTCATTCCAAGCGCTCCCGGTGTTCGCTACGTTGTGCACCACCAGCCGATTGGCGTCGTTGCGGCGTTTTCGCCGTGGAATTTCCCGCTGAGCCAACCATGCCGCAAGGTTGCAGGTGCCATAGCATCCGGCTGCTCGATTATCCTGAAAGCCGCCGAAGAAACGCCGGCAGGTGCGTTGCACATTGCTCGAGCTCTCGAGGATGCGGGATTGCCGCCGGGCGTCTTGAACCTCGTTTTCGGCACTCCTGCGGAAATTTCAGATCACCTTATAAAGAACGACGCGATTCGCCTGGTTGCGTTCACAGGATCCACGGTCGTCGGCCGCCACCTGACAACGCTGGCAGCGCAACACATGACGCCGGTGCTCATGGAGCTGGGAGGTCACGCGCCCGTCATTGTCTGCGAGGACACGGATGTGCAGGCTGCTGCCATCAGCGGCGCTGTCAGAAAAATGCGCAACGCCGGACAGGTCTGCACCTCACCTACGCGCTTTTTCGTGCACGAAAGTATTTTCGACGAATACACGGAGACGTTCGTGCAACGCGCCGCGAAAACCATCGTTGGCAATGGCACGGACCCGAAAGTCGAAATGGGGCCGCTTGCAAACGACCGGCGCATTGGCGCTTTGACGGACCTCGTTGAAGATGCCCGTGCGAAGGGTGCTGAAGTCAGGACCGGCGGAGCGCGCCTTGGCGACAGGGGATATTACTTCCAGCCGACGGTGCTCGCCAATGTACCGGACGACGCCCGTGTCATGCAGGAAGAGCCGTTTGGCCCATTGGCCATGATCAATCCGGTCAGTTCGCTCGAAGAGGCGATTGAGAAAGCGAATTCGGTGCCCTATGGCCTCGCCGCCTACGGCTTCACCAACCGTGCTGACTACGTCGACCGCATGATCGAGGGTATCGAAGCCGGCAATGTGTCAATCAATACCCTGGAAGCGTCGCTGCCCGAAACACCGTTTGGCGGCGTGAAGTCGAGCGGCTATGGTCGCGAGGGTGGCACCGAGGGTCTCGCCAATTACATGATCACGAAAAACGTCTCGCACAGCATGAAAATCGTCTAGAGAGACGAGCAATGTGGATCACCGAAAATTCGGCCAGCTATACCTCGTCGTTCACGCGTCGAGGTGTTTATGAAAGAACGCCATCATTCGATCCCACGCGAGTTTGGCCGCCTCAGCGTTGTAGCGCGGCGTCGAGTAGTTATGGAAGCCGTGACGCGTGTCGGGATAGGTATGCATTTCGTAGTTCACACCTTGTTTCTTCAACGCCGCTTCGTACTCGTCGCGCAGCGCGTTCACGCGTGGATCGTCCTCGGCGTAGTGCACCTGGATCGCCGCCCGGATCAACCCAACCTTGTCGGTAGCGGCCGCGCGGCCATAAAAAGGCGCTCCGGCGGCGAGTTCGTCGCCCATTGCGGTAGCGAGAAAATTCGTCGTGCCACCGCCCCAGCAGAAACCTGTTGCTCCGAGCCTGCCGTTGGACAACTCATGCTCGCGCACGAACCGGGCACTGTTCACCATGTCCTGCTGCAGCTTGGCCTGGTCAAGCGAGCGTTGCATTGCGCGACCATCGTCGTCGTTACCTGGATAGCCACCGACAGGTGCAAGCCCGTCCGGCGCCAGTGCAAGAAACCCGGCAACAGCAGCGCGCCGCGCAACATCCTGAATGTACGGATTCAAGCCGCGGTTCTCGTGCATCACAAGCACGGCCGGAAAGGGTCCCTCCCCAACGGGCTGCACCAGGTAGCCGCGCATGCGCCCGGAATTGCCGCCGGGCGAATCGTATTCAACCCAGTTCGCCTTGATGCGCTCGTCGGTAAACAGCACTTCCTGGGCATCGGCGTAGTTCGGCAGCAGCGCACTCGCCATGGCGACACCGGTAATCGCGGCAGCGCCCGCCCGTTCAAAAAACTGTCGCCGGTCGATCTTGCCGTGGCAATACTCGTCATAGAGATCGTAGATCTCTGCAGCTATCTCTTCTTTATTCATAGTGGCAGATAAATCACTGTGTTACTGATCAGAATCATGATGAATACCAGGCAGGTAATCATCGGCCCGAGATAAATTTTCCCCGTCATGCGGAAAAAGTATCGATTGAAATACGGCAGCACAAACATCATCGGCACGACGCCGAACAACAGGTTCACGTACAGCCAGCCGTCCGTCCAATAGACTGTGCCCGTGGCGGCGAATGTTACGTACTGCACGATGACGATCAGTATCAGCCCGAGCGAATTCGCAACACCGCCGAGCAACATGCTGCGCCATTCCGGTTGACCCGCAAAGCGCATCGCGCCGTTGATGCGCAGTGAGTTCGAAAGGAAAAACACAAAAAAGAACGGCACATACATTGCTAACAGCACCAGCAGTTCTGGCTGGAACACCCGGACACCCATAAACAAAAAGCGGTAGTCGACGTGCAGGAAGTAGTACACCGTAAAAAGAATCAGGAAAAAACCGGCAAACAACACGAGTGCCGCTAACAGGGTTTTGAACAATTCGTTGCCGTTGGTCGCCACGCCCCAGCGCGCTGGCGAATTGCCATGGTGCTTTCCATAGAATCGATAGCTCAACCAGAACATCAGGAAGCCTATTGAACCGTTTAGCAGCGCCCACAGCATGACCGCGTTGTTCATGCGTTGCGGGAAGAACCAGGTCAACTGGCGTGTCGAGGCAGCAACGAACAACTTTTGCGACAGTTCCGCCATCGGAATGTAGGTAAAACACGCGATCAACGCCCCGATAGTAAAGGTCGTCCAGAAAATTACGCAACCCTTGCCAGCCGGCGGAGACAGTGGTGGCGGGACGGGATAAACCAGCGCTGCAAACCAGTGGGTACGCAATAACAACTGGCCCATCGGCACGAGCGCGACGAGTCCCGCGATCAACGCAATGACACCGAGGATCTCTTTCCATAACCAGACCTGGTCATAGGGATCCAGGTCACTCTGCCAATCGAATACGGTTTGGAAATACTCGATCTGGTTCGCGGTCGCCTCAGCAATGTACGGTTGGAACGGGTGTAGTACCCGTTCGTTGTGCACGACTCGCAGCGTGCGCGTTGACTTGTCGCCGTACCAGTTGCCAATTTCCACCGCGGAAATCGCGTCGCCGGCAGCTAGCCCGGAGTTGACGGCGCGCAATGCCTCGGGCGCGACGCGCATGTCGCCGTTGCCGAGCTCATTGCGATAGGCACCCTCATCGTAAAAGGCATAGCTGACCCCGACGTTCGAACGAACATCGTCGAGGACTTCGTCGGTCAGCGTCAGGACGTAGCCGGACACGTAAACTGAATCAAGCTTACTGGGCTCACCGGAATGTATTGCCTGCCGTCCGAAATAATTTGCCGCGCGTATCGCCGCATTACCGCCAGCCGAATGCCCGGTTGCGCCAATGCGGTTCCTGTCGATGTAATTCAGGTTGTCGGTGCTTGCCGCATACTCGACCAGCGCAAACAGACCGTAGCCTTCCGTCGTCGCTGCGCGTCGGCTTAAGGAAGCGCTGGAACTACCCTGTGCGTAAGGGTCAATTGAAGCGACGACGAAGCCGCGCCGCGCCAGCTCAATCGCGATATTCGAGAGCGCCTCTTTGGAGCGTTGGAATCCCGGTACAACGTAGATCAGCGGCGCCGGCGTCTCTGCCGTTGCCGATCTCGGCTTGAACCAGTCCGTGACGACCCATTGACCGTTTTGGGTTGGAATCTTCATCGAGTGCAGAACAATGTCGTCACCCGCCGTTTGAATGCGGGATGCGATCCAGCTCGATGCGACAATGATTAGCAGCGCAATGGCCAACAGGCGGCCAGGCGCATCAGATAGCGACCGATTCAAAGACATCGATCGATCGTAGCAGATGTCCTTGCAGATGCCAGGGACCGGGCGCGCCAGGATCTTCCCGGATGCAGGCCGCTATACTGGGGCCGTGAATATCCGCGACCACCATCGACGAGCCATCGACAGGCTGGCAGACGAGTATCGGGACGACCCGTGCTTTCTCGCTGTCATCATTGGCGGCTCGGTCGCAAAAGGATTTGCAAGAGACGACTCGGACGTCGACTTCATGATCATTGCAAACGACGATGAATATGAGCGCCGTTTCAAGGAACGCGACCTGTTTATCAACCGGACAGATCTGTGTGACTACGACAAGGGCTTCGTTGACGGCAAGATCATTAACCTTGCCTACCTTCACGATGCCGCCGATCGCGGCAACGAACCGACGCGCGCTGCCTTTATCGGCGCGTTCGCGCCCTACTCGCACATCGAGAATCTCGATGAGCTATTGCTGCGCATTCCGATTTACCCGATAGATGGCCACGAGGAACGTATCAAAGCGTTCTACAGCATGGCCTTTATCCAAAACTGGCTGTTTCATGAAGCCGCGCGACATGGAAACCAGTACACAACGCTGCGCGCTGCGAGCCAGTTGGCGCTGTACGCGGGACGACTAGTCCTTGCATACAACCGTACGCTGTTTCCCTATCACAAGTGGCTGACTGCCACGCTTGAACGTGTGCCCGAAAAGCCGACTGATTTTATAAAGCATTATTCGGCACTGCTCGGCAGCCCCGACGCCGGCAACGCGACGGCGTTATTCGAATGTGTACGCGACTTTCAGGACTGGGGAGTCAGCGATCTCGACGCCTACACCTGGTTTATGACCGATGTGGAATGGGCATGGATGTCGGACAACACGCCGATGGAAGACTGGTAATCCGCAGCTACGGAGCTTCCAGGTATAAATAGGGGCCGGTCCAAGCATGCACCGTGCCATCGACAGTCAGTTCGTGGCTGCTCGCCGCCGAGGCATCGGTATTGCACACAATAAACAGGCTCGTGCCGCCGCTGACGCTTTCAATGGCAATCGCGGTGTAGTTTTCGTCATCGTACGCAACGCTCAACGTCGCAATATTGCTTTCGGTGTTTAACGCGAGCTCTGAAACCGGGTTGTAGCTGCCGTGCGATTCCACGGTGCTGACAAACAGCGTGTTCGCGGTGTTGTCGCGACGCAGCATGAAGCCCGCCTCGCGCCGCAAATTGAAGTCCGGATCGTTCGCGCCGATGCGCGTAAACATCAGTTCATCCGATGCGTCGGTAATGGCGGTCACCGTGTAGAACCGGCGCTCGTTCATCCACGAGAATTTCGTGTTTCCGGACGCTGCCGAACCGGCGCCCTCGACATACAGG
This sequence comes from Pseudomonadota bacterium, assembly GCA_038533035.1. Lineage (GTDB taxonomy): Bacteria > Pseudomonadota > Gammaproteobacteria > Steroidobacterales > Woeseiaceae > UBA1847. The sequence goes on along the minus strand of JBCAZN010000122.1, from coordinate 51 downwards.
TGCTGGTAACCGTTTGCAGTACCCAGCGGGGCAAGCGTCGCCGGCGCTGCA
>JBCAZN010000121.1:0-7326 GCA_038533035.1 Pseudomonadota bacterium | reverse complement strand
CATCCAGATTATTGCGATCAATGAACGACAACACCTGGATGACGCCGGAGCGCCGCTGTCAATTGTGCGCAATCTCAGCGGTTCAGCACTAATGTTCGATGCCGCGATCCCGATACGTGGTTTGAGCGAGGCAACGCCGCGGGACGGCTCCGGGGTACGCATTGGCAAGACCTACGCCGGGGCGGTGGTGCGCGTCAAACACGTCGGCAGCTACCGAATCCTGACAGAGACGCACCGCAAGATCACCGCCTACCTGGCAGCGATGGGTATCGAACGCAATGGCGCGGCGTGGGAGTCGTATGTGAGCGATCCGGGCAATACGCCCGAGGCGGACCTGATTACCTACGTCTATTACCCGGTTCGGTAATCCGAGCCGATCGACTGGCCTTGAGCGGGGCTAGTTGGATTTGACGAGAAATGGCGGGACGCGCGACTCGTCGGTGTCCGAGAGGGAGAGAGACCCCGGGCTGTCGTCGCTCATGCGGATCAGATCGCCGTACAGTACGACGATCGACGATGCGCAGTAACTGGCCTCATCGCACGACATTTTGCGTACCGACGCACAGATGGCGCCTTCGCCGTTGAGCGGTGCGACCTGGTGCATCTGCTGGCGTAAGTCCGCGAACGGCTGCTTCAACGCAATCGGCAGTTCATCTTCATGGAGGTCAGAGAGGTTTTCTTCGTAGGCCTTGGTAAGTCTTTGTTTTATATGGCCATGCCCCGCCAGCACCGTGAGTGCGGCGTGAAAGCGATCCACGTGGTCTGTCATTTCCACTCCAGCGTTTAACTATTTTTGTGCCGCCAGATCCTCTCCGCGGCATGTACGCTCTTGTTATTCGGAGTTGACTACCTCCTGTAGTCCGGCCCCCTGCAGAGCCTCCGGTCCTTCAGTACTCCCTATGTCTTTCATAATCTTGCGCCCGGTTTTTATAGCAGGTTTGCTAAACCTCACGCAAGTGCGGCCAATGTGTGCGATTTGCGACACTGGCCCAGCATCCTCGCTCAGGTATCATGCGCCGACAATGACCCGACCAATATATTTCCTGGGATTGCTGGTCTCCTGTACCTCGATTTCGAGCGCATTTCCGGACGAGCTGCCCGATCCTGCGAAGATCGAAAACGATGGCGCCGTCATCGGCGAGATCATTCTTGAGCGGTCCGACGTTTTCGACCTGTCCGATCCGGAAGAGAACAACTGGCTGTATCGACTCGCAAACAAGCTGCACATCGTCACGCGCGAGAATGTAATCCGCAAGCAGTTGCTGCTCGAAAGCGGCGACGCTTATTCGAAAAAACTTTCAGACGAATCCGAACGGCTTCTGCGACAGAACAGCTATCTTTTTGATGCGGATATTCTCCCCGTCAGTCGCAATGAGGGCGTCGTTGACCTGGTCGTCAAGACGCGCGATGTCTGGACGCTGGGGCCGGATATTTCCGCGTCGCGCACGGGCGGTGAAAACACCAGCCGGATCGGCATTGAGGAATTGAATTTCCTCGGGCTCGGACAATCGATTCGCGTATTTCATGAGGAAGGTGTCGAGCGGCGCTCGGACAGCATCGAATTTTTTGACCGGCAACTGGGCAACAGCTGGACGAGTGGCTTCGCGCACTTTGCCGATAATTCGGATGGCCATCATCGTCAGCTGTCGCTGGTGCGTCCGTTTTATTCACTCGATGCGCGCTGGTCGCTCGGCGGCAGCGCGATCGACAACGAACGGCGCGGGCTTTTTTACCGGCTCGGCAATCAGGCAGCCGAGTACCAGCAATATCTGGACTACGGCAGCCTCTGGGGTGGATGGTCCGCGGGCCTGCGGGACGGTTGGGTAAAACGCTGGCAGGCCGGCGTCGTTTTCAGCGACCTGCGGTTCAGTGACGTAACGAATCCGGCGCTGCCGGCTCTGATCCCTGCGAATCGCAAACTCGTCTATCCGTTCGTGTCGCTTGAGATCCTTGAGGACCGCTACGTGACCGCGGCCAATCGCGACCAGATCGGGCGTACCGAGGACTTTCACACCGGTACCCGCTTTACGGCGACGCTCGGCTGGTCTGATGAACGCTTTGAAGCTGACCGCGATGCATTGATCTGGTCCTCAACATTCAGCCGCGGTTTCGGCGATCTCGACAAGCAATTCCTGATGCTCGGTGCCGCGGCGAGCGGGCGCCACGAATCAGGACGCTCCGCCAACAGTCGCGCATCTTTCACGGCACGCTATTACAAGGTGCAGTCAGAAAAGCGCCTGTTCTACGCCACACTCAGCGCGACGGCGGGACACGCGCTTGATGTCGACAACCTCGTCGAACTGGGTGGTGACTCCGGGTTACGCGGTTACCCGCTGCGCTACCAGGCCGGCGAGTCGAAACTCCTGTTCACGATTGAGCAGCGCTATTTTACGGATTGGTACCCGTTTCGCCTGGTTCGCGTCGGCGGCGCGATCTTTGCTGACGCCGGCCGAGTGTGGGGCGACAACCCGATCAATGAAACGCGCTACGGCTGGTTGACGGACGTCGGCTTCGGGCTGCGGCTCGGACGTACTCGAAGTTCGTCAGGCAAAATGATTCATATCGATGTTGCGTTTCCGCTTGGTGGCGATGCGAGTATCGACGACGTGCAGTTCCTGCTCGAGTCAAAACGCAGTTTTTAGAGACGGGAGGCGACCGTCATGATCAATGCCGTGATGACGTAAATCCCGGCCGCTAATAACAGCACAGCCGAGTAGTTGCCAGGTGCGACGGCCGTTGCCGCCAATGCCGGTCCCAGCGCACCACCCGCCGCCGTAAACAAACCACCCGCAACCACCACGCTGCCGCCCGGATCCAGTCGTGCTTCAAACGCCTGGAAGTATGGCAAGCCGAATGCCCAGGCAACGCTGAGCGCCGTCATCGTAGCGAAGTAAAGCGCCTCGCCCGAGAACTGATCGAGGCAGAGCAGCGCAACAATGGCAACGGCAAGACAGGCGAGGATCGGTTTCAGTTCGCCGAAGCGATCGCCGATCAAGAACACCGCGTAGGCTGCGAACATGCCGATGACCGTAACGATGCCCAATATCGCGCCGACACGTTCGTGGCCGATTTCGAAGCCCACGCCAATGCGCTCGGCGTACGTAAAGTGCATGTTGTTGGCCGTTTCAAACAGGCCGATGCCCAGCATGGCGAGTATCGCGGCGGGCGCGAGAATGGTCCTGATCTCCAGTGCTTCCGGGGAATCAACATCCGGCCGTCCCGGCACCGTGCCGACCTGTGTGAACGCCAGCATCACGATGGCAGCCAGGCACACATAAAGACCGCTGATCCCGATCGTCGGCAGGATGTACGGCAGCCAGTAAAGACCGATCGCGCTGATCGCAAACTGCAGCACCATGAAAAGGCCGTAGCCGCGTTCGGAATTGTCCATCTCCGCGTAGCTCGCCATGACCGCCGCGTACGCGGCTGCGCCGCCGATACCCGCGATGCCGCGAATGACGATGAACAGCCACATTGGAATACTGCCAACCAGCGCGGAAAGCAGATCAAAGGTGAAGAGTACTGCCAATCCGACAATGGCGAGCTTGCGACGATCGAGATGACGGATACGCAGCGCGATCAGAATTGCCGCCAGCGCACTGCCTGCACCGCTCGCTGCAGCCGCCCAGCCGGCTTGCGACTCGGTCAGTCCCGCGTAGTCAACCAGCGCGCCGACAACGGTCGGCAAAACCAGCAACGGCAATATCGCAACCGAACCGACCAGCGCCAGCCGAAACAGGCGCATTGGGCCGGCTTTTATGCCTTGCTGATCTCGATCGTCCAGGATTCCTCACCCATGTCGCGCTCGGCGCTGAAGTCGGCACCACTCTGCCCCACTTGCCAGGTCGTGGCGAGCGTTTCAGTCATCAGGTAATCGCGATGCACCTCGAGTGCCCGTTCGACCGCCGCCGAACCCGAAACGCCGAGTGTGATGCGATCCGCAACCTCGAGACCTGCCTGTTTGCGCGCGTCCTGTACCGAACGCACGATCTCGCGCGCAAAGCCTTCGTTGACGAGATCGTCATTCAAAGCCGTGTCGAGCGCTGCGAGATAACCGGAGTCCGCTTCGCAGGAGTACCCTTCGGCCGAATGCGTCTCGATGAGCACGTCATCACCTTCGAGCGGAATAGTCTGTCCGTCAACCTCGATCTCGAAGGCTTCGCCGGCAGCCGCGGCGCTGGCAATCGCCGCACCGTCGGCATCGAGCAGTGACTGCTTGATCTTCGGCAACAACTTGCCGTACTGCTTGCCGAGCTTCGGCAGGTTCGGCTTGATGTTGTAACTGACAATCCCTGCGTCGCGCGCAATGAATTCGACAGCCTTGACGTTGAGTTCCTCGAGGAGTTGATCCTTATGGCTGTCCAGCGCGCTGGAGGCCGCATCGTCCGGCGCGCGTACCAGCACACGACCGAGTGGCTGGCGGGTCCGCACGCCCGATTTCGAACGCGCAGCGCGACCGAGCCCCACGACCTTTTGCACGACGTCGATGTCGGCAACCAGTGCCGCGTTCTCCCACGCCGGATCCGCTTCCGGCCATTCGGCCAGATGTACCGACTCCGGTGCGTCCGCGTCTACGCCGCGCACGAGGTTCTGGAAGACGCTTTCGGCCAGGAACGGCACGAACGGCGCCATGAGTCGCGTTGCTACGGACAGGCATTCGTACAGTGTCAGGTAGGCCGACTGCTTGTCCTCGAGATCCGTCGACTTCCAGAAGCGGCGACGATTGCGCCGCACATACCAGTTCGACAGCTGATCGACGAATGACTCGATCGCCTCGCCTGCTGACTTTGCGTCGTAGTTATCGAGGGCGTCGGTAACCTGCGTCACCGTGCGGTGTGCCAGCGCGAGCGCCCAGCGATCAATCTCCGGTCGATCGGCGACCGCGACATCCTTGCTCAGATCGACGTCATCAAAGCGCGCATACAGGACAAAAAAGCCGTAGGTGTTCCAGAACGTATTGATAAACGAACTGGCGACGTCCGCAACGATGTCCTCCGAAATGCGCTTCTGGACGTCGGGCGACAAGCGCGCGAGAAAGTACCAGCGCAGCGCGTCCGCACCGACCGAATCGAACACATCGTAAGGATTGATGATGTTGCCCAGCGACTTCGACATCTTCTTGCCGTCTTTGTCGACAATGTGGCTCAGGCAGATGCAGTTTTTGTAGGCAACGCTGTCGGAAACCAGCGTCGCAATCGCGTGCAACGTGTAGAACCAGCCGCGCGTCTGGTCGATCGCTTCACAAAAGTAGTCGGCCGGGAAAAGTTTCTCGAACGTTGCCTTGTTCTCGAACGGGTAATGCCACTGCGCGTACGACATGGCACCTGAGTCAAACCAGCAGTCGATAACTTCCGGTACGCGCTGCCAGGTCTTGCCGTCTTTCTCGAACGTCACGTCATCGACCGCGGGCCGATGCAAATCCAGCTCGCTGAGTTCGCGCCCGGTCAGTTCCTCGAGTTCGGCCACCGAACCGATGCACATGAAGTCTTCGCCGTCGGTCCACACCGGTAGCGGCGTTCCCCAGAAGCGCTCTCGCGACAGCGCCCAGTCGATATTGTTCTCGAGCCACTTGCCGAAGCGGCCATCCTTGATGTGTTCCGGCACCCAATTGATCGTCTGGTTAAGTGCCGACATGCGCTCCGCAAACTTCGAGGTGCGGATGTACCACGCGTTTTTCGCGTAGTAGAGAATCGGGTCGCCGGTACGCCAGCCGAATGGATAGCTATGCAGGTAGCGCTCACTGCGGAACATCATGCCGCGTTCCTTGAGCAGCCGAATCAGCGGTTTATCGGCGTCCTTGAAGAACAGGCCCCTGACCGGTTCGACCTCGTCGGTGAAATGGCCGTCGAGGCCCACGCCGTGCACGACCGGCAAATCGTTCGCCTGTCCGAGCGCGAGGTCATCAACACCGTAGGCCGGCGCGGTGTGCACAATGCCGGTACCGCTCTCGGTACTGACGAAGTCAGCCGAAAAAACCTGGAAGGCGTTCGGCGCATCAACGTCGATGTACTGAAAGAGCTGCTCATAGCGAATGCCGACCAGCTCGCTGCCTTTGACGGTTTTCGCAACCGTGTGTTCGATGTCGCGGAATACCGTTTCGCGCAGCGCCTCGGCAACGATCAGCGTCTGCCCGTCCGACTCGCAATAGCTGTAATCAATATCGTCACCAACCGCGAGCGCAAGGTTCGACGGCAGCGTCCAGGGCGTCGTCGTCCAGACCAGAAAATAGGTCTCGTCGGCATCGGCGACTTTGAAGCGCACTGTAATCGACGGATCTTCGACGTCCTTGTAGCCCTGCGCGAGTTCGTGCGACGACAGCGTCGCACCAATGCGCGGATCGTAGGGCACGACCTTGTAACCCTTGTAGATCAGGTCCTTGTCCCAGATTTCCTTCAGTAGATACCAGACTGACTCGATGAAGGAATTGTTGAGCGTGTAGTAAGCCTCGTCGAGATTGACCCAGAAGCCCATGCGCTCCGTCATCTTTTCCCAGTCGGAGATGTAGGTCATGACGGATTCACGACACAGCTTTGTGAATTCGTCGATACCGACTTTTTCCTCGATCTCGGCCTTGTCGTAGTTCTCGATTCGGCCCTCGTCCTTCAGGCGTTTCTCAACTTCGTGTTCGACCGGCAGGCCGTGCGTATCCCAGCCGGCTTTGCGCGGCACGTGGTAACCGCGCATCGTCTTGTAGCGCGGGAAGATGTCTTTAAACGTGCGCGCAAGCACGTGATGAATGCCCGGCTTGCCGTTCGCGGTCGGCGGACCTTCACTGAAACTGAAGTGCGGACCGTCTTGGGTCTGCTGCAACGTTTTCTCGAATACATCATGCTCACGCCAGAACTCGAGCACGTCTGTCTCGAGATTCGGTCCGTCGTAGCGGCCTGTTACTTCCTTAAGTGCCAATGTCTGTCCTCTAAAACGCAAAAACCCCGGAGATTAAGGTATCAACTACCTTAATTTCCGGGGCGAATTTATTCCGCGGTACCACCCGGTTTCACGACACGCCGCAATCGCGCTTGAACGTGTGTCGTCTCTTGAGCATCCTGTGCCCGTCATCCGTCTCGTGGATCAACCGGCCAGTCCTACTCAGCGTTGCTTTCGGGTGGCGACTCCGGGGTGATATTCAGCAGGTCCTGGTCCGGAGCTCACACCTTCCTCCGGTCGCTTTGGCCAGGATGGGCTGCCTGTTTGTCCCCATCGACGTCTTGTGCCGAAAAGTAGCCGGGAAAGGCCGGGAAAACAAGCGCTTTCAGCGAATTTCGGTCATGGTTAAAGCGTCGACCACCAGCAATCCCCACATGACCAGTACGACACACCAGGCGA
>JBCAZN010000120.1:0-7336 GCA_038533035.1 Pseudomonadota bacterium | reverse complement strand
CGCCTCTTTCAACAGGTGTGCGATGCCGAGCTGGCCGTCAGCACTGGCAAGCTCGAGATCCGGCATGTCTTCGGGCATGGCGCCTTGCTGGAATCGCGATACAAATTCCTGCTGCGCCGCCTCGGCATCCGCCTCACTATGAAATCTGGCAACGATTTCGCGGCCAAGTTCAAATTTTGCATCGCGCGGATTCATGCCGTCGCTGACCGACTTCTTTAGTGCATCGATGTCATCGAGCGAACGGAAGCTCAGCACTTCGAAATAGCGCCACATCAGATCATCCGATATCGACATGATCTTGCCGAACATCTCGCCCGGCGGATCCGTAATACCGATGTAGTTGTCCAGTGACTTCGACATCTTTTGCACGCCGTCGAGTCCCTCGAGCAACGGCGTCGTCATGACGATTTGCGGCGCCTGCCCGTAGTCCTGCTGTAACTGCCGTCCGACGAGCAGGTTGAATTTCTGGTCGGTGCCGCCGAGTTCGACATCGGCTTTGAGAGCGACCGAGTCATAACCCTGCACCAGCGGATACAGGAATTCGTGAATCGAAATCGGCTGGCCGCCCGTGTAGCGCTTGTTAAAGTCGTCACGCTCGAGCATGCGGGCCACCGTGTGGCGCGCTGCGAGCTTGATAAGGCCGGCCGCATCCATCTCCCCCATCCAGGTCGAATTGAATTCAACCCGGGTCTTGTCGGGATCGAGGATCTTGAAGATCTGTTTCTCGTAGGTTGCGGCATTGGCCTTGATTTCGTCCGTCGACAACGGCGGGCGCGTCGCGTTCTTGCCGGACGGGTCGCCGATCATGCCTGTGAAATCGCCGATCAGGAACACGACCTCGTGGCCCAGCTGCTGGAACTGCCGCATCTTGTTAATCAGCACGGTATGGCCCACGTGCAGGTCGGGTGCCGTCGGGTCAAAGCCAGCCTTGACCACGAGGGGCCGTGCTTCTTTCAGTTTGGCCTCGAGACCGTCCTCCGGCAGCACCTCGTCGGTGCCGCGAGTCAGCTCGGCAAGTTGTTGCTTGATTGCAGACATATCGATTGTGCTGTTGGGCGCGGCGCGGCCGCAAATGAGGCGCAGAAGCGTAGCATTCTGCGCAACCGGTTAACACCATGACTTATAACACTTTTCTTTGACCTTAAAAATGCCGCACGGTAGAGTACCGGCAGTCATTCATACAGGGGTGCAGACTTGAATCGTCAGGCCAGTCCACTTCTTCACGATTACAAGCGTTCTGCCAGGAAAAAGCCCGCAAAGTCGAAAGCCCTCCAGTGGTTTGCGGTCGGGCTCGGTATTCCCCTGATTGCCGTACTTCTCATCAACACGCTGGATAACGACGCGCCTCTGGAGTCACCACCGGCAACGCCGGAAATGCAGGCGTCGGCTAACGCACCGGTCGAGCTGCCGGACATGGCGGACGTTGCTCTCGAGCCTGCGCTCGCAACCCTGGCTGAGACCCCGGAGCCCGAACCGGCATACGACATTGTGACCCTGACGGTTGGCAACGGCGACACGATGGACAGCCTGTTTCGCAAGAACAACCTGAATATCGCGGAACTGCTGGCGATTGCGAAACTTGACGAAGCAAAGCAGCGTTTTCGCCGCATCAAGCCCGGCGACGAATTTGAGGTAACGCACGACGACGGCCAGATCATCAGCATCTATTCCGAACTCAATCTCACCAGCGCATTGAAGATTGATCGCGGCGATGCCGGTTTTTCGGCAGCGCTCGTCGACCGGCCGATTGAGAAACGCAAGCGCATGGCGTACGGCTCGATCGAGACATCGCTTTATGAAAGTGCGGCGTCGGCCGGCCTGTCCGACAAGGTCATCATGAACATCGCGGGTATCTTCGCCTGGGACGTCGACTTCGTACTGGATATTCGCCAGGGCGACAGCTACTACGTGCTTTACGAGGAAATCTGGCAGGACGGCAAGTACGTCACGGACGGTGAAATTGTCGCGGCCGAATTCAACAACAACGGCCGCACCAGCCAGGCGCTGCGCTTCATTGACAAGGACGGGCGCTCGGACTACTTCACACCGGACGGACACAGTGTGCGCAAGGCTTTCCTGCGCTCGCCCGTCGATTTCCGCGTCAGCTCATCGTTCAACCCGAATCGATTACACCCTGTTCTGAAAACCCGTCGCCCGCATCGAGGCGTGGACTACGCGGCACCTCGCGGTACACCGATCAAGGCGTCCGGCGATGGCAAAGTCATTTTTCGCGGCACCAAGTCTGGCTATGGCAAGACCGTGATTCTGCAGCACGGCGGCAACATCACAACGCTGTACGCCCACATGTCCGGCTTTGTTCGCAACGTCGGTGTCGGCACGCGCGTTCGACAGGGGCAGACAATTGGCTACGTCGGCGATACCGGCATGGTGACGGGCGTTCACCTTCACTACGAATATCGCCTCAACGGCGTGCATCGCAATCCAAGAACGGTAAAGCTGCCGCAGGCCGAACCGATCAAGGACGAGTACCGTGCACAATTCCTTGCAGAAGCGACGCCGATTCTCGAAGAGCTCGAACAGTTCAAGAACACACAGCTCGCAAGTATCGCGATCACCGCACAACAATGACCAAACAATTCGTCGGCCTGATGTCCGGCACCAGCATGGATGGTATCGATGCAGTGCTGGTTTCCTTTGCCGAGCATGCGATCACTGTACACAGCACCCTCAGCCATCCGTATCCGGACGCGCTGCGCGACGCTTTGCTAACGGAGATTCGAAAACCCCTCGACGAAGCGATCGACCCGGATGGCGCACTTGACCAGGCCGTAGCAGAAAGCTTTAGCCAAGCCGCACTGCAGCTGATCGCAGCCGCCGACGTTGAGATTGCCTGCATTGGCAGCCACGGTCAGACCCTGCGACATTGCCCCGACGCAGATCCGCCGTTCACGATTCAGGTCGGTGACCCGTCCGTTATCGCGCGCGCGACCGGGGTGCCCACGGTTGGCGACTTTCGGCGCGCCGATATCGATGCCGGTGGCCAGGGCGCGCCGCTTGTGCCGCCGTTTCACGAATGGCTGTTTCACTCGCCGGATCAGGACCGAATCGTCGTCAACATCGGCGGTATTGCCAATGTCACAGTGCTGCCGCGCACGGGTGACGTCACGGGATTCGATACTGGACCCGGCAACGGCCTGATGGACGTCTGGATTCGACGTCACCGCGATACTCGTTACGACGCCGGCGGTGAATGGGGCGCGACCGGCAGCGTTGACGAAGAATTGCTGCAGCGTATGCTCGGTGACCCCTATTTCGCCGCAGCGGCGCCTAAGAGCACAGGATTTGAATACTTCAACCTGGCGTGGATAGATCGGCTTGTTGATTCCGCTAGCGCACCGGCCGACGTCCAGGCGACGCTCTGCGAGCTCACGGCGCGATCAATCGCTGCTGCGGTTGTCGCGACCGGTTTGAACGTCTTCGAACTTTTTGTTTGCGGCGGCGGCGCTCACAACGGAGCGCTGATGAAGCGTCTCGCCCGTAACCTTCCGGAAACAAAGATCGCTTCCACTGCCGCCGTCGGTTTGCATCCGGACTGGGTTGAGGCCTGCGCATTTGCGTGGCTCGCGCGAGAAACGCAAAATGACCGGCCCGGCAATATGCCAACTGTGACCGGAGCCAACAAACGTGTAGTCCTCGGCGAGCTACACTCACCCTGACAATGTGCGACCTTTACATCAATCGTGAACTCAGTCTGCTTGAGTTCAACAAGCGCGTGCTCGAGCAGGCGAAAGACGCCACTGTGCCATTGCTCGAGCGGTTGCGATTCCTGTGCATAACATGCACCAATCTCGACGAGTTTTTCGAGATTCGCGTCGCCGGCCTCAAACAGCGAATGGAAATTGGCGCGCCGGCGCAGGGGCCGGATAAAACACCCGCGCCGGATGTGTTCGACGAGCTACGCGAAGGCGTTGCCCGGTTAGTCGACGAGCAGTACAAGCTGCTCAATGACGAATTGTTTCCGTTACTGTCGAAAGCCGGCCTGCATTTCGTCCAGGCCGAGGACTGGAACGACGAACAACGGGCCTGGCTTGAGACGTATTTCGAAGAACAAGTCGTGCCGGTACTGACCCCGCTCACGTTTGACCCGTCGCGACCGTTCCCACGCATTCTCAACAAGAGCCTGAATTTCATTGTGCGCCTGCATGGCAAGGACGCATTTGGTCGTCGCCGGCATCGCGGCATGGTGCAGGCGCCGCGTTCGTTGCCGCGCATCATTCAGTTGCCTGAAAAGCTTTGCGCCGATGGCGAGCAGAATTTCGTATTCCTGTCGTCAATCATACGCATGCACGTCGAACGCCTGTTTCCCGGCTTGAAAGTCGACGGCTGCTACCAGTTTCGGGTCACCAGAAACAGCAATCTTTATGTCGATGACGAGGAGGTCAACGACCTCGTTCGATCGCTTGAAGGCCAGCTCGAGGCCAGTCGCTATGGTGCCGCCGTGCGGATTGAGATCGGTCACAAGTGTCCCGACGACCTCAAGGAGTTCCTGCTCGATCATTTCCGACTGACGGACGACGATGCCTACCTGGTCGACGGCCCGGTCAATCTGAATCGCATGGCAACGGTATGCGATATCGGCAAGCGCGCCGAGCTGCTGTATCCACCGTTCAACCAGGGTTTGCCCGAAGAACTGCGGACCGAGGCGAACATTTTCGACATACTCCGCGCCAAGAACGTACTGCTGCATCACCCATACCAGTCGTTTGCGCCGGTCATCGATTTCATCGGCACAGCTGCAGCCGATCCGAATGTGCTTGCCATCAAGCAGACACTTTATCGTACCGGTCCTGATTCCCCGATTGTCGATCACCTCGTTGCCGCGGCGCGTTCAGGTAAGGAAGTGACTGTCGTTATCGAGCTGATGGCGCGCTTCGACGAGGCTGCCAACATCTCGCTCGCGAACCGTCTGCAGGAAGCCGGGGCCCATGTTGTCTACGGACTGGTTGGCTTCAAGACGCACGCGAAGATGACGCTGGTCGTGCGACGCGAAGAAGATCAGCTGGTGCGCTATGTCCACCTCGGCACCGGCAACTATCATCACGCCACGGCGTCGGTCTATACGGACTACGGCTACATGAGCAGCAGCCGCCGCCTTGGTGAGGACGTGCACAAGTTATTCCTGCAGCTCACAAGCCTGACGAAGACCGCAAAGATGTCACGCATGCTTGCATCACCTTTCACGTTGTTTGATGCGTTGCTTGAAAAAATCCAGCGCGAAACGGCGAACGCCAACGACGGTCGCACGGGTCGGATTATTGCCAAGATCAATTCGCTGAACGAACCGCAGCTGATCGATGCACTTTATGAGGCATCGCAAGCGGGTGTGCAGATAGATTTGATCGTGCGCGGTGTTTGTTCATTGCGCCCGGGTGTGGCGGGCCTCTCGGAGAACATTCGGGTTCGTTCGATTATCGGCCGTTTCCTCGAACATTCGCGCATCTATTATTTCTTTAATGATGGCAAAGAAGAATTCTATTGCTCCAGCGCGGACTGGATGGATCGCAACATGTTCCGCCGCAGTGAATCCTGTTTTGAGATTCGACAAAAAGCCCTTAAGGATCAGATTCGTCACGACCTTGACCTGTTCCTGGCCGATAACTGCCAGGCCTGGCTATTAAACGGCGATGGAACCTACTCGCGCGTCAATGCCGGCGACGAGGAACCACTATCAGCGCAACAACGGTTCCTTGAGACGCTCGCCAGCTAAACGCTGCGCAGCCCTCGAAAGTATCAATGCAATTGGGTTGCGAGCTTACTGGCAAACGGTCGGCAGGTAGATATCGGCAACGGTGCCGGAGCCGGAACACGACCATTCGAGGCTGCCAGCTGACGGCAGCGCTGTAACAACGACCGTACGTCCTGCAATCACCGCACTGGCGTCGCCACCGAAAGTAATCGAAATTTCGTCATCAGCAACTGCAACACCGGTAACGAACTTTCCGGCGTATTCGTTCGCGGCAGCCGTACCTGCCTCAGCGTTATCCGTCGGGAACGTACCGTAGTCGTTGTAGTACTCGGCAACGGCCTGTTGCATTGGACCAGCCAGTGCAAAGCCTTCAGCAACTTGTGCACGCAGTGAATAGCGCTCAAAAGCCGGCAATGCGATCGAAGCAAGAATACCGATGATCGCGACGACGATCATGAGTTCGATAAGGGTAAAACCACGATTTGACTGGCGCACAGCGGATTCCTTTCCTGCATCAGCAGTATGACAACCGAGGGAAAAGTCTCGCACAACTTCACATTCATGGCTGTGCCGGTCGTCACAAAAAAATCGACTTTAAAGATTATTGTTCAATTGCGCTATTGCACGATCAGCTCAACGCCTACCTGCTTCAGAAACTCTTTTTCGCGCTCCAGATCCGCTACCGTCAACGGGTTCGCTTTGAGCCATGCAGCATCGAAACCGATGGTGAGCGTATTGTTTTCAACATGAATCTCAACCGCCGGCAGATCGTCGGCGCTGCGACTCCGGTGCAGCAGTACGGACAATCGCAGTAGCAATAACAAGCGCAGCGCCGGCTCACGCCACGACTCAGGGAGCACATTGAAACCGGACTTGTTAATGCGGTGCCGCTGTCCGCCTATCAGAACGGCCAGGAAGCGCTGTTCGGCCCTGGGGAACCCGGGCATGTCGGCATTCGCCGCAATGTACGCACCGTGCCGTTGATAGCCATCATGCGAGATATCCAGACCGATCTCGTGGAGGCGCGCCGCCCAGTCAAGCACTGGCCCCGCAATTTGACTGGAAAAACCCCACTTTGACTTGCACTGCCGGTACAAGCTGTCTGCCGTGGCGGCGACGCGTTCTGCCTGCTTCTCATCGACATGGTAGCGCGACATCATCGCGCGCACCGTTCGCTCGCGTGCATCCTCGTGTTGCAGCCGGCCAAGCAGATCGTAAAGCAGGCCTTCGCGCAGTGCGCCATCGGAAATCCGGAATTCATCGACCCTGAGCGCACTGAACAATTCGGCCACAATGGAAATGCCGCCTGGCCACACTTGCGAGCGGCGCAGCGACAATCCCGGTAGCGACAGTGCATCGATGTTGTCGAACTCGAGCACCTTGTCGATCAGGGCTTCTACCGTCTCTAACCGAATACCGTGTTCTGTCAGCCCGAGTTCCCGGGCGACCGCCTCTGTCGAGCGCAGCGTGCCGGAGGTGCCGATCGCCTCGATGTCGACTGCATCGCGAAAAAACGCCTTCACCGGGCGCATTTCCAGGCGCGCCGCAGTCCGGGCTCGTGAGGATTCGTCATTCATCGCTACAGCCGAAGCCGCACTGGGTCACCCGATAGAGGTTATTTCGGGCATC
>JBCAZN010000119.1:0-7359 GCA_038533035.1 Pseudomonadota bacterium | reverse complement strand
GTACTCGTCGATAGCGGGGACGCCGTCGAGGTTACCAATTCGTTCGCGCTGAATTCGCAGCGCCATCACAACATCAGCATCGCGCAGCCCATCAGCAAGGTTGTCTATTATGCGCGCACCCGGGAAGCGCTCGGGATCCGGCGCCAGTGCCTGTGGCGACACGAGGCGCAGTTCGCCGACCCCCAGCGTCATGAGTGCCTGCGACACGGACATTGCAACACGTGAGTGCTGGATGTCACCGACGATTGTTACGACCAGGTTCGCAAAGTCGGGCTTTCTTTGACGGATCGTGAGGACATCCAACAGCCCTTGTGTCGGGTGCGACACATCTGACTCACCGGCATTCAGGATGCTGATGTGGTCTTCAACATTGCGTGCAATAAAGGCGGGCACGCCGTCGCTGGCGTCGCGCACGACCATGACCTGTACGTGCATTGCTTCGAGCGTGTAAATCGTATCGAGAATACTCTCGCCCTTCTTGCGCGACGATGTGTTGACGTCGAGATTGAGCACATCGGCGCCGAGCCGTTTGCCGGCAAGGTCGAATGACGCACGCGTGCGGGTACTGGGTTCGAAAAACAGGTTGCCGACGGTGCGGCCTGCCAGCGACTGGCTGCGTGCCGGCAACACGCCGGGCGCCGTCAGGTAGGCTTCGGCGTCGTCAAGAATCGCTTTGAGGAGATCGGCGTCGAGCCCCTTGAGCGTCAGCAGGTGGCGCAGTCGGCCTTGCTCATCGAGCTGCAAGGTCGCTTCGTCTGCAAGGTCCTGTGTCGATTCAGTGGGCGTCATCGGGGGCGCATTCTACGGTGAATGGCCCGGCGGTGCACGCTATTGGTTTTGCGAAAGGTAACGTTCGGCAATAAAAACGGCGGCCGCACTGTCGATCGATTCCTTGGAGATACGACCACGGCTGCCCGCGGCGCGAGCATCTTTCAAAACGCGCTCGGCCTCGATCGAGGTATAGCGTTCGTCGACGGTGTCGATGGGCAGTTCATAGCGGCCCAGGGCATCGATAAATGCTCGCACCGGAATCTGCATCTCGCTCGGCGAGCCATCCGTGTGTGCAGGCATGCCGACGACAAGTAACGTTGGCCGCCAGTCGCGGATGAAAGTGGCAATGGCATCGAAGTCGAGCACGCCGTCGCGATTGGCCACCACGCCCAGCGGGCTGGCCGAGCCGGTGACATCCTGGCCAACCGCGACGCCTATGCGACGCAGTCCGAAGTCGAACGCGAGAATCGTACGTGGCGTGGACAAATCAGGCGTGACCGGCGTCCGGCGAGATTCTGGCGATGTCGATGCCGAGTGTGCGAGCGGCGCCGTCCCAGCGGCGGCTGAAAGGCGTATCGAATACGAGTTCAGGCGTCGCCGGTACATTGAGCCAGGAGTTGGCCAGCATTTCGTCTTCGAGTTGTCCCGGTTCCCAGCCGGCGTAGCCAATCGCTACCAGCGATTTTCGCGGGCCCTCGCCGGTTGCCATGGCATCGATGACGTCCCGTGACAGCGTCAGTCGGATGTCGTCGGACACCGTGAGCGTGTTTTCGAACGACTTTCCCTTGTCGTGCAGTACGAAGCCGCGTTCGGTGCCGACGGGTCCGCCCGCCAGTACCGGCGACTCGGCTGCGTCGGGGTCAGGATCGTCGACGGCCAGTTGCTCAAACAGGCCGGACATTTTTATCTCGAGCGGGCGGTTGATCACGATGCCGAGCGCGCCGTCATCGTTATGTTCACAAATCAGCGTGACCGTCGTCGAAAAATTCGGGTCCTGCATGCCAGGCATGGCGATAAGTAGCTGATTTATCAGTGAGTCATCAGAACTCATGCGTCTAGTATCCGCCGAGTCGGCAGTCTGCACAAGCCTGCAGGGGCTTGGCCAGGGAATGACTCCGGAATGACTAGGGATTGTCGCTGTTGCTGATGAGCCGGTTGCCGTACTGGAATTTGTACTCGAGCGCGACCCGCTCTTCGTAGCGTTCGGCCATCTCGGTCGAAAAAGCGTTGAACGGCGCCGATCGCTGAATGATATCTACGGACGCAAGATCGAGGATCGGCGAGCCGCTCGACTTCGACACTTCGATGTCGAGAAGTTCGCCTTCGCGGCTGATGGTGACGAGCATCGTCGGGCTGCCGACCAGTCCGTCCAGGTCATTGACCTCGGGCAGGTAGGCTGCACCGACGGCTTCGACGCGCCGCTTCCAGTCGGCAAGATAGGCCGCCGCAACCGACTCCTGTGTGTCGGCTGAAATGAGCCGCTGTTGCGGATCGTCATCGGTGATCATTAATGTTGCGTTGTCTTCCTGCGGCAAGGGCAGGGTCACTTCGGCGCCGGCTTCCATTGCGATTGCAACGCGCGTTTCCGGCTGCGGTTGTTCGCGTGGTGCGGTATCGACGACCTGGTTGCTGTCGTTTTGCGTCGCGACCAGTTCGTCGGCCATGCGATCGTGCGCCTCGGCGTCGTTGAGGGCATTGCCATTTTCACGTCCGTCGTTGTCGACCGGCATTGCACTTTGCAGCGGCGCCGATGGACGAATCTTCTCGACCGTATTGCCGCCGCCTTCCTGGCTGGCCTGCGCGAGGTATTCGGCGTTGTCGGGACGCTCGATCAGGTGATCGGGGTCCGCGACGATCGTGACTTCGAGAGAAATGGCATCGGCAAACGGGTTGGTCAGTTCCGGGTTAAACGTGACGCCGATAATCAGGATGCCGTGAAACAAAGCGGCAAGGAACAGCATGGCGGGCAGGCGATCGGGCCCGGGCGGCGTCGCGAGGCGCAGCTCGTCGAGCGGATCGGTTGTAATCGCGATATTGGCCATACGCGGCGGATACTCCGCCATTTTTTCTACATAAACAAGGGCCTATGCCCCAAAAAACTCGGTGTCAGTGACCTGGTTTTTTCGAAAAAACCAGGTCACTGACACCGAGTTTTTTTGTTATGTGCGGGATTCTATGGCGTCGAATAGTGTGCCGGCGATATTCAGATCGAACTGCTGGTCTAGCTCGCGGATGCCGGTGGGGCTCGTCACGTTTACTTCGGTCATGTAGTCGCCGATGACGTCGATGCCACAGAACAGCACACCACGTTCCTTCAGCACCGGACCCACGATATCGCAGATTCTTCGGTCGCCGTCGGTCAGTTCGCGGCCTTCTGCCGCGGCACCCGCAACGAGGTTACCGCGATTGTCGTCGTCGGTTGGAATTCTGGCCAGCGAATACGGAATGGCTTCGCCATCCACGAGCAGGATGCGTTTATCGCCGTCTGAAATCTCGGGAATGAACTGCTGCGCCATCGCAAACTGCGTGCCGTAGTCCGTCAGGGTTTCGAAGATCACATTCGCGTTCTTGTCGCCGTGATTGACGACAAATATGGAGCGCCCACCCATGCCGTCCAGCGGCTTTACAACCGCACGGTCGTGCTCAGCGACAAACTCCTTCATATCCTGCATCGAGCGTGTGACCAGGGTCAGCGGAGTGCATTCCGGAAACCACGCCGTGAACGCTTTTTCGTTCATGTCACGCAGTGCCTGCGGGTCATTGACGATCAATGCGCCAGCCTGCTGCGCGCGATCGAGAATGTACGTCGTATAAATGTACTCCATGTCGAACGGTGGATCCTTGCGCATCAGGATCGCATCGAGTTCACCGAGTTCGATGTCCGCCTGTTTGCCGAGCGAGTACCAGCTGTCGTTGTCGTCGCGAACCGAGAGCCGCGTCGAGCGACCGACGGCGGTTCCGGACAGCATCCTTAAATCGGACTGTTCGAAGTAGTGGATTTCGGCGCCGCGTCGCTCGGCCTCGAGCAACATGGCCAGCGATGAGTCTTTGTAGGGGGTTATCGACCCGATCGGGTCCATCACGATGCCAATTTTGAGGCCTGTGTCGCGCATGTCGAGTGGATTCGCTCGTATCCTGTCGGGAAGCGGCCAACTATACCCTGAAAAACGGCGTAAGCCTCGGAATTCTGGCGATTTTGCGTTCCGCGGCGGGCGTCGTAGCAGGAGTTATGTCAATATGGTAAAAGTCGGTTTTCAACGTGGGGAAAAATGGTGTCAGCAAGCAGCACCCGGGGGCTCTCGGGCCTCAAGATTCTGGTCGTAGACGACAGCAAAACCATCCGCCGAACCGCAGAAACCCTTCTGACCAAGGAAGGCTGCCAGGTCTTCACGGCCATCGACGGATTTGACGCGCTGTCCAAGATTGCCGATCACCAGCCCGACCTTATTTTCGTGGACATCATGATGCCGCGCCTCGACGGCTACGAGACCTGTTCGCTGATCAAACACAACAAAGTGTTTCGCGACACGCCCGTGATCATGCTGTCGTCCAAGGACGGCCTGTTTGATCGTGCACGGGGCCGCATCGTCGGATCCGAACAGTACCTGACCAAGCCGTTCACGAAGGACGAGCTGCTTGGTGCAATTTCCAACCAGATTAATTGAGGGCTACGGAATGGCTACAGTTCTCATCATCGACGATTCTCCCACCGAGCTGCACCTGTTCCAGAATATGCTGGAAAAGGCGGGCTTCGATACGATGGTTGCGGACAGCGGCGAAGAGGGTATTCGCCAGGCAACCAGCGCGCGTCCGGACATCATTCTCATGGATGTCGTCATGCCCGGCATGAACGGATTCCAGGCGACCCGCAAGCTGACCAAGGATCCGAAAACGTCCACGATCCCGGTCATCATGATCACGACCAAGGACCAGGAGACCGACAAGATCTGGGGCATGCGCCAGGGTGCGGTTGAATACCTCGTCAAGCCTGTTGCCGATAAAGACCTGATCAACAAGATCAACTCGGTGATGGCGGACTGAGAATGGCGGCATCCGGCGACCTTGCAGAACTGATCGAACAGCCGTTTGAGCTGCTGGCAGAGATGGAGCAGCGCAGCCGCGCTGCACACGCCGGACAGGGTTCGGGCATGCCCGCCGAATGGGTGGGTGTCGGTTTCCGCATTGGCGAAGAACAGTTTGTCGCAAGTCGCGACCAGGTTCGCGAAGTGCTGATGTTGCCGGACTCGATGACGCGAGTGCCGGGTGCCAGCCGTTGGCTGCTCGGCATCGCAAATTTGCGTGGCCACCTGTTGCCGCTTGTTGACCTGAAGTTGATGCTCGGCAGCGGGCGGACCTCGCTGCGACGTACGACCCGCGTCATATCCGTTAACCACCGTGAAGTGCCGGCCGGCCTCGTCGTCGACGAAGTGCTCGGCTTTCGCCGCTTCATGGATCATGAATTTACGAACGAAGCCGCCGAGACGGTTGTCCGCTGCGACCGTTTTCTAGCCGGGACCTACCAACGGGGTGAGGAGTCCTGGCCGGTGTTCAATCTTTTCGATCTTGTCGAAAGCAATGTGTTCCTGCAGGCATCTGCGGAATGAAGGTGAGTCATGGCCAGTAATAGAGACGTAGCAACCACTTTCCGGGCCGTCGCGGGGTTTGCCGCGTTCCTGCTCGTGATCGCCGCCGCATGGGTATACCTCGCCGGCTCGGGCGCCAATCCCGCTGCCAGCGAGCTGGCCGCACTGTCGCAGTCGATACCCGGCCAGTCGGCGCGCGCAATTGCCGGCGACGCGGGTGCGTTTAACGAGTTCAGCAACAGCCTGCAACGTGCAGCGAGTATTCGTCGCGAAGGTGGCACGCCGGGACGCTCAGGCGACTGGCAGGCATTCGACAATGCGGCCTCTGCCATTCTCACACGGCGCAGCGATATCCAGGCTGTCGGCAATGCGGCGCGGCTGCTCGAAGCCGATGCCACGACATTGGTCGAACAGTCAAACGAGTTGCTCGATCGCTCGGGTGCGACACGAACGATGCAGGAGTTCCAGCAACGCGCCGATCAAATACGTCAGACCGCGACAACATTACCCGGCGGCGGCGAAGCGGCCGCGAGCGCCATTGCAGAACATGTAGCCTTCCTGCGCGATGTGACCAATGCGCTGGACGGTACTGAAAGTTCGCAGGATGTCCGGGCGCTGAATGCCCAGGGTCGCGAAATTGCGCTGGTCCCTGTACTCAGCACACTGGCCAGCCTTGAGGAACAAAGCGGCATTCTCACGTCGTCGATCGCTGCGGTCGCCGACGTTGGCCAGGACCAGGCAAGTCTAGAGGGTGCGGCTGCCCAGCTGATGTCCTCTGCGTTCGCCGGCGCATCCAGTTCTTCGGTGCCTGGCTGGGCTATGTCGCCCGCCGTTCCCATCGCCATGATCGTGCTCGCGATACTGCTCGTCCTTGGCCTCATCGTGCTGAATGGCAAGAGTGCCAAGTTCGAACGGCTTGCGCGCGAGCAGGCGCAACAGAACGAACGCAACCAGCAGGCCATCCTGCGCCTGCTTGACGAAATGGGCAGTCTCGCTGACGGTGACCTGACCGTCGAGGCGACCGTTACTGAAGATATTACGGGGACGATTGCTGACTCGTTCAACTTCGCGATCGAGGAGCTGCGCACGCTGGTCGCGACGGTCAACCAGACCGCGCTCATGGTCGACACTGCGACCAAGCAATCGGAGAGCACAGCGGGCCATCTCGCCAAAGCCGCGGATACACAGGCCAAGGAAATTAACGCGGCGACGGAGTCTATCGTTTCGATGGCTGCATCGATCGAGGAAGTCTCGGGTAACGCCGAGCGCTCATCGGACGTTGCTCGCCACTCGGTTGAAGTGGCCCACAAAGGCGGCGAAGCCGTACGGCGCACTATCGATGGCATGAACGCGATTCGCGAAACGATCCAGGAGACGTCGAAACGCATCAAGCGCCTGGGCGAAAGTTCGCAGGAGATTGGCAACATCGTCGAGCTGATCAACGATATTGCCGAGCAGACCAACATCCTGGCTCTGAACGCGTCGATCCAGGCGTCGATGGCTGGCGAAGCCGGTCGCGGATTCGCGGTCGTTGCAGACGAAGTACAGCGCCTCGCCGAACGTTCGACAAACGCGACGCGACAGATTGAAGTGCTGGTGCGAACCATTCAAACCGACACCAACGAGGCCGTCATATCGATGGAACGCAGCACCACGGACGTCGTGGGTGGCGCCCTGCTGGCGGAGAACGCAGGTGCGGCACTGGACGAGATCGAACAGGTTTCCAACCAGATCGCCAGCCTTGTACAGAACATTTCCAGTTCGGCGCGCGAACAGGCGGGTTCAGCGGCCGACGTGACACGCCGTACAACGCGTCTTCGCGAAATCGGCGACCAGACCGGCAAGGCAGCGACAGCAACCGCAGCATCGATTGCGAAACTCTCGGCACTCGCCGGCGAACTCAGGAAAACGGTTGAAGGCTTCACGCTGCCGCCGGACATGACGCAGGCGACGGTTGTGACGCCGCCGCAGAGCGAACCATCGCAGGCACCGAAACAGGCACCCG
>JBCAZN010000118.1:0-7372 GCA_038533035.1 Pseudomonadota bacterium | reverse complement strand
GCCAGCTCTGCTCGAGCTGCGCGGCGGCCGCCGCGTTATCGATGCGTTCGAGTTCGGCGTCAAGATCAGTGCCCGCGAATTGTTCTGTTGCCTGTTGCCGCTGGGCGTCGAACTGCGGGCCAAGCTCTTCGGCGCGCGGGAAGTACGCGAGTAACCAGATAACGACGGCAACGCTGAAGATAACGGTGCCAGCGCGATACAGGAACACCTTTGCGCGGCCGAGCAGCTGGAACATGACCGTCTGCAAATTCGGCTTGCGGAACGCGGGCAACATCAACGCGAACGGCGGCTTCGGCCCGCGCAACGCCGTCTGTTTTATCAGGAGTGCCGTGAGGATGCCCATGACGATGCCAAACAGGTACAGCCCGAACAACACGAGACCCTGCAGATTCAGAACACCGACCGACTGCGCCGGAACGAATGCTGCGATCAATAGTGCGTAGACGGGAAGCCTTGCCGAACAGGTCATGAACGGCGCTGCGAGAATGGTCGCAATTCGGTCGCGCCGGTTCGGAATGACGCGTGTCGCCATGATGCCGGGCACCGCACACGCGAAGCTCGAGATCATCGGGATAATTGACTGTCCCGACAAACCGACCGAGCGCATGACACGATCCATCAGGTATGCCGCGCGCGCCAGGTAGCCCGTATCCTCCAACACGATTACAAACAAAAACAGGATCAAAATCTGCGGCAAGAATATGACGACGCTACCGACACCCGCGATAACGCCGTCAGCTATCAAGCTCGAGAACCAACCATCACCCAATGCCGTGGCGGCCGTCGCACCCAACGTCGCTGTCGCCCCATCAATCAGGTCCATCAGTGGCGTTGCCCAGGCAAACACCGCCTGGAACACGATGCCCATGACGAGGAACAATCCAATCGTGCCGGGCACCGGCCGGTTCATAAAATTCGTAACGCGAGTACGCCAGCTCAAATAAGCCGGCGCTCGCGTCTGCACCGCCGGCAACTGCTCCTGCACCCATCGGTAGCGGATACGCGCTTCCATGGCGAGCGGAGGCTCGGCGCCAAACAGTTCATCACGGAGCGTAGCCAGAAGCTGGATCGCTTCGTCGTCGAGCGAGTCCGCATAGTGGCTGTTGAGTTCGGTCAGTCCGTCGACGAGCAGACGCTCGCACTCGACGAACTGCAGCGAGTCATTTGTCTTCGCCTGCAGTTTGCGAGCAGCCGTTGCGAGCTCCGGCCACACTATTAAAGGAGTCGGTGGATCGCAGTTGGGTGCGGCAACGATAGCCTCGCGTAGCTCGTCCATACCAGCACCCGTGGTCGCAACCACTTTGACCACTTTAGCACCGCCCAATAAAGCGCTGAGCTGGTCGATGTTCACATCGATACCGCTCTTTTCGGCCGCATCAGACATCGTCAGCGCGATGACCAGTGGCTTGCCGAGATCGACAAGCTGCTGCATCAGGAACAGTCCCTGGTACAGGTTGGTCGCGTCGAGTACGGCAAGCACGCCATCGGGATCGGCGGTGCCGGCAACGCGGCCGAAAATAACGTCGACCGAAATCTGTTCTTCAAGCGAATGCGCTGACAGTGAATGGGTTCCCGGAAGGTCGACGAGTTCGACCGTCTCGTGGTTGACCGTCAGCGACCCGATGTGTCGCTCCACAGTGACGCCAGGGTAATTGCCGATGCGCTGACGCAGACCGGTCAGTCGATTAAACAGCGTGCTCTTGCCGCAATTGGGTGTGCCAACAACCGCGATGCTGGCGCCTCTCTGCCGCAGCGGGATTACGTTGGCGGGAACCTGGATTTCCCGGGGGTTAGCCACCGGCAGCCACGCGCGCTAGCTGAAAACAGCGCGCGTGTTCCTGGCGCAGGGAGATCGAACAGCCAAACAGGCGGTATTCCATCGGGTCGCCGCCAATCGCCGAACTGGTGTGTTCGACCTCGGCACCCTCGACCAGTCCAAGCACCATAAGCCGCTGCACCAGCGGATCCGCGGCATCGACGGACTGGATGACGCCCTTTTCACCTGGCCGCAGCGTCGCCAAAGTGCAAATGCCTGTTTTTGCTCCGTTTTTCACATGATCTCCTGAATCATCCCTAAATGATAATGATTCGCATTCACAAGAGCAATAGCGGCCGTCACGTATCGACTGTTCAGCATCCATTCAGAGACGTCGCGGTAGCTTGGTCGGGCATCCGCAACACCTAAAACGCCAAGGACCGCAACATGAGAAGCCTTACGAAGACTCTGTCCACGAGTATTGCGTTGGTCGCCCTGCTCGGCGCACATGCCGGGCTCGCGAATACGCCGACGATCCGGCTGTTTCCGACCACCGTGGTCGAGGACCTGAAGCAAACCGGCAACGTCGCGCGCGACATGGAAACCGGCCTGCAGGAAGTGATCGGCCGACTTGACCAGCAACAGGTGCTTTACAACGAATCCAAATGCGACGGCGCCGAGAACGACCCGGGCTGTCAACGACTTTCACGGCAAATCGGTGCGACCTACCTCGAAATGCTGACGATCATGGAAGAGCGTCTGCCGGATATGGAACACACCGTGAACAACACTCGCCAGAGCCTTGAGAAAGGTCTGCGCACCGAGCTCGGCAAAAAGATGACACCCTGGAAACTCCAGGAAACCCTGATTGGCGGCAAGGCGGCGCAGCCTGCGACGGCATCGAGCCCGACGCTGCGCGGTCGTTCCGGTATGCGTCTTTCCGAACGTTTTAAACAGTATTACGAACTGGTCGCTACGTCCGGCGCCAAAGGCGACCAGTCGCTTGCGGTGCTGGCGTCGGACATTTACCTCGATATGGAGGAGACCAGTTTGCTGATCCAGCGGACGCGCCAGGAAATTGCACGCGCGACGTTAATGGAACAGCTCAACCAGTCGTTCGGCATCATCACGCCGGAAATGATCGAGGTTGTCGGTGGCGTGAAATCGATTCTGTTCGGTGACGCCGAAGCCGAGGCGCTCGTCGCGGGCCCGCCGCCCGGCAGCGTCGAACAGGCGTATCGCAGCCCGCTGGAACAATAGGAGAGACTCTCATGACAGTACGAATCCAAACACTTTTCCTTCTCTCCGCCATGCTGACTATTGCCGGGTGTGCATCGACAACACCGGACTGCAGCGGCCCGACAACGCGCAACCTGGACACGGCGATTTCCTCGGTGCAGGGCAAGCTCGTGAATGGTTGCCAGGCGCACTTCGATGGCTACTACAACGACCTGCTGACGATTGCCGAGGGTGATCCCAAAGCAGAGAACAAGCGTGCGTTCAGTGAACTCCTGGTGTGGTCGACAAGTCAGGGCCTGCTCAGCAAGCGCCAGGCCGAGGATTACTACAACCGCTATTTCAACGTGAAGTTCATGTCGATGCGTGGCGACTACAACAACTGTTCGCACACCTGTCCCAACAAGCGGAAAGTATTGATCGACATGGAACATGAGCTGTCCGACAAGGAGCGCGGGCTACTCAAGGTCAGCCGTGACGCGGACGGTTACTATCGGGCCGACCAGCTTTACCAGGAAATCGAACTCGTGCTCGAAGCCACCTGCTCGGCCTGTACCGCGGGTCGCTGAGGCCAGTGGGCCGCTACACGGACTTTTTTCGCGGCCTCGCTGCCGGTGCACTGGGTACCCTCCTCGGTGCATCGGCGGCACTCTATCTATTCTCGAGCTTCGGCTGGATTCGCTTCGACGATACGGCCCTTAGCAATCCGTCCGACTGGCTGCTTTGGGCTTACACAAACCTCGGCTCTTCGATCCCGGTTTTCGCAGTCTTGCTTCTCGCCTACTTCATCACACTCGGCCGACTACGCAATGCGCTCGGCGAACAGCGACCGATCAACCAGATCGTACATCTCGATCACCTGACCGACGTCTGGACGACGTTGTTCTTCGGTACCGGCGTCATCTGGACCGCCATCGGCATGCGCAGCGCGCTGATTTTTGCGCTCGGCGATCGCGCGAATGCGATCGAGCAAGGT
Organism: Pseudomonadota bacterium; assembly: GCA_038533035.1. Taxonomy (GTDB): domain Bacteria; phylum Pseudomonadota; class Gammaproteobacteria; order Steroidobacterales; family Woeseiaceae; genus UBA1847. Next base: position 3,404 of record JBCAZN010000118.1, on the reverse strand, counting down.
GCCTTCGCCATGCTCGAACGCATGATTGATGGCGGTATCCTGCTGGCGCTCTCAACCACGATCTTCGGTGGCATCGGTGGCTACATGATGCGCGTCTACAAAACCATAACGATGGGCACCGAACTGCAGCAACGCTACGACGAGGCGGCGCGCGCGGACACATCGGAAATGCGCGCGACGCTGCAGCGTATCGAAGAGCATCTGCGCCCCGGCGAACCGGTGGAAGGAAACGCCTGATGCGATCACCGCTCGCCTACCCACTCAATCGTTCGGCTGACATGGACGTCGGCGGCGCAGCCGATCTGCAAACCGACGTGATGCGATTCATGGCAATACTGTCACTTTGCCTGGTCGCGATTTTCGCGCTTGTACAGAGCATGCCGATGACGCCGGTACCGGTTGAACCGGTCGCCGCTGCACCGGAAACGCCGACACCGACGGCAGCGCCCGTGTCGAAAGTCGCCGACCCGGCGCCCGACGTTGTCACCGAAACAGTGCTCTCGCGTCCCGAACCCGCCACCCCGAAACCGGTGCAGACTGAAAACGTGGCACTGACTCGACCACGCTGGACACCGGCAAAGCCGGTTCCTACAGAAACGGCTGCCGACAACATTGCCAAGGTTGAGATTGCGCCACCTCCGCCGGCTCCGATCGAAGCCGCGCCGCCGGTTGCTGCGCCGCCGCCGGTCGAGGAAGTCGAAGGATTTACGCTGCGCTTCGAGTCAGACACGGCCCTGACTCGACTTGTCGCGGCCAACCAGGTCGGCCTGTACGCCATTGACGATGCACGTGCGCGACGCATGACGATCAGCAATTCTCGTATCAGTTTCTGGGACGCTTCGACGCCGGGCACCTTTCATGAAATGGAACGATCCACGGTACCGCCGGCTGTCGTCGATGCGCTTGCCCGCGCCGGCGCAGATACCAGCTCGGTGAGTTGGGGCGTCACGTTGCCGGGCCAGCTGCGAACCCAGCTCGACAGCCTGATGCAGGAATTCCGCGGCGGCGAACTCGTTATCGGCGCCGGCGGCACGATTCGACGGGAGACACCGCAATGAAACGACTGCTCGTTGTAACGCTCTTGCTGGTCGCACAGGCCATCCCTGCGACCGCACAGTCGCGCGAAAAAGGCCTGGACCAGTGGCTCGATCGCAGCCTGATTCCCTATGTTCAGCAGCAACTGACAACGCACCCGCGATTCCGCGACGAAACCGTGATGTTCGTGGTTCTGCGTGACAATGCGCCGACGCCAAGCAGCAATGCGCTGGCACTGACGCTGCGTGACCGAATTCTCGAAGCGGCCGTGGACACCAATGGTGTGTCGATCGGCTGGCAGCAGGGACGCAGCGGCAACGTCGTTGAGCCTGGCACAAAGGACTGCGTGAATGACGACGTCCACTACTACGTTGGCGTCGAATTAACACAGGAACTTGATGGCAGCTACGCCGTTAACGTGCGGGCACTCGATCTCGAGGACCGTACCTGGGTGACGGGCTTCGGCAAACGCTGGCAGGGCCGACTGAATACTTCACAACGGCAGGCGTTGCGCCTGCAGCGCATCGACGAGACGTTTCTCGGCGCCCGCGATGTACCATTTACCGTTGCACAAACCGATCTGCTTGCCTCGCAGCTTGCCCATCAGCTCGCCTGCACGCTGCAGCAGCAACTTGAAGAGGACTACATAGTTTCAGCGGATGGCGCCAGCGGCACCACGGAACTTGCCGGCACGCTGGAATTGATCAGCAACAATCTCGCCAGCCGCCAGGCGCTGAAACTCGCATCGGAACCCGGCGACGCAAACGCGGTGTTGTCCGGCAAGGCGCATCGCATTGATGGCAATCTGCACCAGTACTGGCTCACGGTTACGCCGCAACCCGGTACCGAACACCTTGCTTCGTTAAGTGCCAGTGCCTACATCGTACTGCCGGATTCTGCGCCGTCGATTGCCGTCACGAAGTCGCCGGCACGTGAGCCAGCGCCAACCGTAGAAACAGCAAACTACCGGCCGCCGGCCTCGGTATCGGTTCCCAATGCCGGGGGTGACGGCCTGATCGGCAGTTTGCGCATCACCTCACCCGCCAGTGTTGGCGAGTGCGAATGGCCATGCTCCATGCTGCGCACCAACGCGAATACCGATGCCATCGTGTTTATCCTCGAACACCAGGCGAATCACGGCCTCGTGAGGTTATCAGGCGGCGAATGCCGACAGCGCACTGTTGCACGCATCGTGCGCAACGGCGAATCGCTGAACTTCCCGATTTCGAAGACAACGACTGACAGCCGTAACTGGACAGCAATACACGACTGGCAGCTGAATCCGCCCGTCGACACCTACTATGCCGTCGCCGTGACCGACGCCGATGTCGCACGCAGCATGGCCAACCTTATCGATGCACTGCCATTGCGCTGCACCAACTCGCTGCGCCCCGGCAAGCGCGGCGACGAGCTGCGCGACTGGCTTGCCGAATTCGCTACCTTCGCCGCGCAGTCGGCAACGCACCTCGATTGGCGCGCAATCCAGGTGCGCGACGTTACATAGGAGATCCGCATGATCAGGATTATCGGAATTCTCATTGGCTCCGCTTTGTCGGTCGCATTGTTGATTGTGGTTCTCGGCGTCCCGGAATTTGGCAGCGCGGAACCCGAGCCTGTCGAATGGCAAGAGACAGCAATAGAAGCGGCGATTGCAACAGAACCACCCGCCGACGTTGAGGTTGCCGCGGAACCTGAACCGGCACCCGAGCCCGAAGCCGTTGTTGAGACCGTAGTCGAACCGGTTGCCGAACCCGTAACCGAAGTAGCGCCAGACACCGGTGACGCGCTGGTTGATGCCATCTTCTCACCCGTTGAAGAGCGCCCCGTCGAGATCATCCAGGAAAACTGGTATGCGTTCTGGAGCCCGTTCCGCAGCGAAATTGCGGCAAATGGTTTTGTTGAGCAGCTGCAGCGTACAACCGGTCTCGACTACCGGGTCGTCAAGCAGAAGCCGGGCGTTTACGAGGTTGCCTTCGCCTATGAAGACGATACCGACATACGGGCCAAGCTCGACTCGATCGCGGCGGCCACCGGGCTGGAGATGCCGGATGGCTAGTGACCGCGACACACTCCGCAAGCTCGCCGTGCTGATCGGCGGCATAACGATGACAATTCTCGCCATGACGGCCGACGCGCTGACGCGTCACCAGGACCTCGACGCGGCCTGGCAGAATTATGCCAATACGGCGCAAAACGCATCACCGGCCTATCGGTTTCCGCACGCCAGCTGCTTCAAAGCCGCGGCTGTGAGCCACGGAATTCCCGAAACGCTGTTGCTGGCGGTCGCGCGCGGTGAAAGCGATTTCGAAGTGACCGCGAGATCGAAGGCGAATGCCCACGGTGTCATGCAAATCCAGTGGCCGGGCACA
>JBCAZN010000117.1:0-7379 GCA_038533035.1 Pseudomonadota bacterium | reverse complement strand
GACTTCCTGACGCTGATGATCACGCAGTTTCAGAACCAGGACCCGTTCGAACCCATGGACAACGGTGAATTCCTTGGCCAGCTCGCGCAGTTCAGTACGGTGAGTGGCATCGATAACCTGAATTCCTCGTTTGGCGGGCTTGCCGGGTCCATGCAGGACAACCAGGCGCTGCAGGCGGCAAGCCTGGTAGGGCATCGCGTTCTCGCAGTCACGGATATTGCGCATCTGCCGGACGAAGGTGCCGTTAAAGGCGCACTTGAACTGACCAGCAGTGCTTCGAACGTACAGATCGATATTACCGACGCGTCCGGCCAGCTCGTGCGCCGACTCGAACTCGGCCAGCAACCGCCGGGGCTCGTCAACTTTACGTGGGACGGCATAGGCACCGATGGTGATCGTGCCGAGGTTGGCCACTACCAGGTCAGCGCGCGCGTCATTCGTGGCGCCGATAGTGAAAGCGCACCCACAGTCATCGAATCACGCATTGAAAGCGTCACGCTCGGCCAGTTTGGCGAGGGCATGTCGCTCAACCTTGCCGGCGGCGTCGCAATGCCGCTCGGACAGGTCTACCAGATTATTGGATAAATCATCAAATAGAGACCCAGCCAGGAGTACACCATGCCATTTGCAGTAGCACTAAGCGGATTGAATGCCGCATCGTCCGATCTTGGCGTCACGGCGAACAACGTCGCAAACGTCAACACGACCGGATTCAAAATGTCCCGAGCCCAGTTCTCGGAGGTTTTCGCCGTTGGCACCCAGTCAGTCAGCTCCAGCGCGTCGGGCAGCGGTGTTCGCCTGTCGTCGATCGCGCAGCAGTTTACGCAAGGCAACATCGACTTTACGGACAACGCACTCGATCTCGCGATCGGTGGCGAGGGTTTCTTCGTCATTAGCGACAATGGTGCCCGCAGCTACACGCGCTCCGGTGCCTTTGGTGTCGATAACCAGGGTTACGTCGTAAATGCCGAAGGGGCCCGTTTGCAGGCTTACCCCTACGCGGGTAGTGGCCTCTTTAATACCGGTACGCCGCAGGATCTGCAGCTGACGATCGGCGCGAATCCGCCGCAGGCGTCTACCCGCGCCTCGTTCGGTATCAACCTGCCGGCCAACGCACCCGCGCCGGCGAACCCGGTGTTCGACCCAACGGATCCGGCGAGTTTTAACCACACGACATCGGTAACCGTCTACGACTCGCTCGGCGCCGCACACACGGCGACGGTGTATTTCATCAAGGACGCCGCACCGAATACCTGGCAGACAGAGGTCGAAATTGACGGCGCCCCCATTGGCGGTGCTGCGCCGGTGGTATTTAACCCGGACGGCAGCCTGAACTCGCCGGCCGGTGGCCTGATGACGCTTGCCGCGTACACACCAACGACCGGCGCTGCCGACATCAACCTGTCACTCGACTTTGGCAATGCCACCCAGTTTGGTAGCAATTTCGGCGTGAACTCGTTGTCACAGGACGGCTTCACGACGGGACGCCTGACAGGTGTCAGCGTTGATGCCGAAGGCGTTGTTTTTGCACGCTTCACCAACGGCCAGTCGACGTCGCTGGGCAAGCTCGCTCTGGCGAACTTTGTAAACCCGCAGGGTTTGCAGCAGCTCGGTGATACCACCTGGGGCGAATCCTTCCAGTCGGGTGACGCGCTACTCGGTGAAGCGGGTACCGCATCGTTCGGCAACATTCAGTCGGGTGCACTCGAGGCATCCAACGTCGATCTGACCGCGCAGCTCGTACAGATGATCACGGCGCAACGTAACTTCCAGGCCAACGCACAGATGATCGAGACCGCCGACGCCATTACGCAGACGGTTATTAATATCCGCTAGCGCTAGGCGGACCCGGACTCGACAGGAATTCGACAATGGATGAAATGATTTATCTGGCAATGACCGGCGCGCGGCAGACTGAAACCGCGCAGGCGATTAATGCCAATAATCTCGCGAACGTCGCGACAACCGGTTTTCGGGCTGACCTGCATGCATTCAGTTCAGTTCCGATTGACGGTCCGGGTGTCGATACGCGCATCAATGCGGTTGTTGATGCCGGTGGAACCGACTTTACGCAGGGCGCGGTCATGAACACGGGCCGCGATCTCGATGTTGCCGTCCGTGGCGATGGTTATATCGCCATACAGGCACCGGACGGCAGCGAGGCCTATACGCGCGCCGGCGACCTCAGGGTCGAGGAAGGTGGCCTGCTGACAACCGGATCGGGCCACCTTGTAATCGGCGACGGCGGCCCGGTCGCGGTTCCGCCAAGTTCGAGTCTCGTGATCGGACGTGACGGCACGATTTCGATTCAACCGCTGGGTCAGGGGCCGGAAACGGTCTCGATCGTGGATCGAATCAAGCTCGTCAATCCTGAACCCGGGACGCTCGAGAAAGGCATGGACGGCCTGCTGCGCCTCAAAGGCGGTGGAGCGGCTGATGCCGACGCCGAAGTCACCCTGATTTCCGGCTCGATTGAACAAAGCAATGTCAACGTCGCGAAAACACTCGTCAACATGATCGAGCTGGCGCGGCAGTACGAAATGCAGGTGAACGTAATCAAGGCATCGGAAGAAAACGCCGATGCCGCAGCTTCCTTGATGCGTCTTGGATAGGCGCACACTGAATTCACACAAGTTCGGAATGAACGAGGGTAGGAGAAACCGATGAACCAGGCACTTTGGGTAGCGAAGACAGGGCTGGATGCGCAGCAGACGCGCATGGCGGTCGTGTCCAATAACCTGGCCAACGTCAACACAACCGGCTTTAAACAGGGCCGCGCTGTGTTTGAGGACCTGCTGTACCAGAACGTCCGGCAACCGGGCGGTTCGAGTTCGCAGGACACGCAGTTGCCGTCCGGCATGTCGATCGGCACCGGTGTACGAGTTGTTGCGACCGAGAAGCTGTTCACACAGGGCAGTGTTTTGCGGACCGACAACGCACTGGATGTCGCGATCAACGGACGCGGCTTTTTCCAGGTGCTGAAGCCGGACGGCGAGATCGGTTACACGAGGGACGGCACGTTCCAGATCAATTCGCAGGGCGAGCTGGTGACCTCAAGTGGTTACGTCGTGCAGCCGGGGATAGCGATACCCGATTCGGCACAAAGCATCACGATCGGCACCGATGGTGTGATTACGGTGAAACTCGCTGGCCAGGCGAGCCCGACCCAGGTTGGCACGCTGGAAACAGCGGATTTTATTAACCCGGTCGGACTCCAGGCTGTCGGCGAAAACCTCTATATCGAAACAGCTGCAAGTGGTTCACCGTCCCCGGGGACACCCGGCCTGAACGGGCTGGGCACGCTCGCACAGGGTGCGCTTGAGGGGTCCAACGTTAACGTTGTGTCGGAGCTCGTCAATATGATCGAAACGCAGCGCGCTTACGAGATGAATTCAAAAGCGATCACGACCAGTGACCAGATGATGCAGTACGTCAACAACAACCTGTAAGGGATAACAGATGACTTCCATTAAACGTATTGCCGCTCTGTTGCTCGTCGGGTTCACGCTCACGGGTTGCGCGACGATTATTAAAGACGATTCACGTTTCGAGCCGCCGCCGATACAGGCGCCCGTCTATCAAAAGCCGGAAACCGGCGCGATCTATAATTCCGGGACTGACATTCGCTTGTTCGAAGATCGCAAGGCCAGCCGTGTGGGCGACATCCTGACCGTGCTGCTGACCGAAAGCACCAACGCCTCGAAAAACTCCGCAACGTCGACCGGCAAGTCGACGGAAGCGACGCTTCTCAACCCGAGCATTTTGGGTCGGCCTGCAACCCGTGACGGGCTTGCGCTGTTTAGCGGCGAGCTTAGCGGTGACAGCAACTTTGATGGCCGCGGTACCAGCAGCCAGAGCAACAGTCTTGCTGGTGACATCACCGTGACAGTCATCGAGCGCCTGCCAAACGGCAATCTCGTCATAGCTGGAGAAAAGTGGGTCACCCTGAACCAGGGGCAGGAATTCATTCGACTCTCCGGAATTATCCGTGCCGACGACATTCGTCCCGACAACTCATTAATTTCGACGCGCATAGCGAATGCGCAGATTACTTACAGCAGCAAAGGCGTGCTCGCGGCAGCGAACAAGATGGGGTTCGTCTCGCGCTTCTTTAACTCCGTCTTCCACCCGTACTAGCGAGGGAACGTCATGCGCATCAAATGGAAAACACAGATCGCCTTAAAGCACCTGCTTTGCGTCACGCTGCTTGCCGCGGCGTTTCTTAGCGAACAGGCGCTTGCCGATCGCGTCAAGGATCTTGCGAGTGTTGCGGGCGTACGCAACAACCAGCTGGTTGGTTACGGCCTGGTTGTTGGCCTGAACGGTACCGGCGACCAGACCACACAGGCGCCGTTTACCGTGCAGGGCATCGTCAACATGCTCGCCGAATTCGGCGTCACGATTCCGCCGGGGACACGATTGCAGCTCAAGAACGTCGCGGCAGTCACGATCCACGCGGAGTTGCCGCCGTTTGCCAAGCCGGGACAGCGGATCGATATTACGGTCGCCTCTATCGGTAATGCGAAGAGCCTGCGCGGCGGCAGTCTGCTGATGGCGCCGATGCGTGGCGCCGATGGCAATGTTTACGCCATCGCGCAGGGCAATCTCGTCGTCGGCGGATTTGGTGCCGAAAGTGCAGACGGCTCGAGCGTGACGGTTAACATTCCCAGCGCCGGCCGCATTCCCAACGGGGCAACGGTCGAACGCACAGTTCCAAGTGACTTCCTGACACAGGAAGCCATTGTATTGAACCTGCATACGCCGGACTTCACGACATCGAACCGGCTCGCCGAGCAGATCAACGCCACGATGGGCGAGGGGACGGCCGAATCCATTGATGCGGTTTCCGTCGCCGTTCGTGCACCTCTCGATGCCAAGTATCGAAGCGCCTTTGTTTCGGCGCTCGAGTCTCTGGAAGTTGAGCCCGGCGAACTGCGCGCGCGGGTGATCGTCAATTCGCGAACTGGTACCGTAGTTATTGGCTCAAACGTTCGCGTATCGCCTGCCGCGGTTTCGCATGGCTCGCTGGTTGTCACGATCAGTGAAACGCCTTTTGTATCGCAGCCACGCGCGCCCTTCAGCGACGCTGGCGAAACCGTAACGTTGTCCGATTCGGACATCTCCGTTGGTCAGTCGTCATTGGGCGACGGCGATGCGAGCATGTTCCTGTTTCAGCCAGGCACCAGTCTCGATGAAATTGTGCAGGCCGTGAACCGGGTTGGCGCCGCACCGGGCGACCTTGTTGCGATTCTTGAGGCGCTCAAGCAAGCCGGCGCACTGCGTGCGGAACTCGTTGTGATCTGACCCAGTTATGACGGCGCCGATAACAGACTTCTCGCAATTCACGGAGATGCGCAGCGGGGCTGCGCAGAACGATCCCGAGGTATTGCGTGAGGTCGCCGGTCAGTTTGAAGCCTTATTCCTGCAGACCATGCTGAAGAATATGCGCGAAGCCTCGCTGGGCGACCCGTTGCTCGGCAACAGCGACCAGTATGAAATGTACCAAAGCATGATGGACCAGCAGCTGAGTATGGAAATGGCCAGTGGCAAGGGCATTGGTCTTGCCGAAATGCTGGTCCGGCAGTTGGGCGGAGAAAGTTCGACGTCCAACGTTACACTGAACAAGACGCTACCGACGGCGCAGAACGCCGGACCCGCGTGGTCTTCGCCGGAAAAATTCGCCGAGGCTATTTGGCCACACGCAGAACGCGCGGCGGCAAAGATTGGCGTTGAACCGGAAGCCATTGTTGCGCAGGCCGCACTGGAGACCGGCTGGGGCGCTCATGTCATGCCTTCCGGTGATGGCGACAGCAGCTACAACCTGTTTGGTATCAAGAGTGGTAACGGCTGGCAGGGCCGTGAAACCGTACGCCGAACCATTGAGTTTGAAGATGGTATTGCACGCCAGCAGCACGCGCGCTTTCGCTCGTACGAGGATGTCGGCCAGGCTTTCGCCGATTACACACAATTTATTGCCGAGAATCCGCGCTACGAAAAGGTGCGCGACCACGGTAACAACACACAGGGTTTTGCGGCGGCACTGCAGGACAGTGGCTACGCCACCGATCCCGAATACGCGGCAAAGATCAACGAAATCCGGGAGGGCCCGACAATGCGGCGGGTTCTGGCCGGGCTGAAGCCAGGGGACGACAATGCCTAGCATTTTGAATACCAGTTTGACCGGCATGCTTGCGTTCCAGCGGGCGCTTGATGTGACCAGTCACAACATTGCGAATGCGAATACGCCCGGCTACAGCCGCCAGGTCGCTAACTTTACAGCGCGGATCGGTTCCGGCGCCGGTTCCGGCTACATAGGTGGCGGCGTGCAGGTCTCGTCGATCGAGCGCATGTACGACGCGATGCAGGTCGAGCAACTGCGTACGACGAAAACCAGTTTTACGCGATTCAACACGCTGAATACACTGACAAGTCGCCTTGACATTCTGCTTGCCGATCCCGACACCGGGCTGAACTCCGGCCTGCAGTCGTATTTCAATGCGTTGCAGGACGTCGCAAACGACCCGACCTCGATTCCAACCCGGCAGGCATTGCTGGGCGAAGCGGACGGCGTCGCGGCGCGTTTCCACACGCTGGATGCACAGCTCGATGCGCTGGAAAAGGAGGTTAACCAGAACCTCGAGCTCGCCGTCGACGACATCAACCGACTGGCCGCGTCGATCGCCGAGGTAAACGATCGAATCGCGCTGGCGCAGGGCAGTGGCTACCCGCCGAATGACCTCCTGGACGAGCGCGACAACCTGGTCATGCAGCTGTCCGAGCAGGTCTCGGTCACCACGAATATTCAGGACAACGGGACGATGAGTGTGTTCATTGGCTCCGGCCAATCGCTCGTCATCGGCGGAGATGCGCGTACGCTTGCCGTAGGACCGTCCGAATTCGACCGAACCCGATTGACCGTGACCTACGTCAGTTCAGCCGGCAACACGCCGCTGGACACGACGTCGACCGGCGGCAATCTTGGCGGCCTGCTGGAGTTCCGTACCCGCATGCTCGATCCGGCGCAGCAGTCGCTGGGTCAGTCGGCGATTGCAATGGCGCTGACGATGAACGAGCAGCACGCCGCTGGCATGGATTTGCGTGGCAATCTCGGTGGCGACCTCTTTTCCGTTGCGCCACCGACAATATTGCATTCCTCGGGTAACACGGGCAGCGGTGATGCGACGGCCACTATCGCCGATCTAGAGGCAATGACCGGTGCGGACTACGTTCTCGAGTTTGACGGCAGCAACTATTCGCTGCTGCGTACCGATACCAACGCCGTCAAGGTCAACCACAAACGAAGGTGGGATCTCATCATAGGGGCACCACACTTCGATATCGTGACGCACAATGTTCAGCGCACCACCGCGCTTGAGCCC
>JBCAZN010000116.1:0-7382 GCA_038533035.1 Pseudomonadota bacterium | reverse complement strand
CCGCCGTGGACGCCAGCGTTTCGGCAACAATCATTCGTGCCGTTACCGGCTGGTACGTCAAAGGCCTGGATGCGTCCAAAGCCAAACCCTCAAATTACCGTTCCCTGCTAAACGTTTTCGGCTTGCTGCTGATTCCCGCCTTTGGCGTGCGTGCCGACAAAACCACGGTTGCCGGCATTGCAGCCGAATGGCTCACTCCGAAGAAGACCACCCCGGGCAAAGTGCTGTTGTACCTGCACGGTGGCGGTTTCGTGATGGGAAGCACGGATAGTCATCGGCAGTTCGTCGGGCACGTCGCGAGGGCGGGGCAAATCAAGGCACTCGTCCCGGAGTACCGGCTCGCGCCGGACCATAAATTTCCTGCCGGACTCGACGATTGCGTTGCAGTGTACCGGGCGTTGCTGACAGACGGCGTTAATTCAGGCGACATCATTCTCGCGGGCGACTCGGCGGGCGGGGGACTGACCGCGGCAACGTTGATTGCTTTGCGTGATGCCGGTGATCCGCTGCCGGCCGCGGCGTTGTTATTTTCGCCGCTGCTGGATGCCACTCTGAGCGGCGAGTCGATGCACACACGGAAAGAGGCAGACCCCTGGTTCACACGCGAGAATATCGGCGTGGTAATCGGACACTATTGCGAACCGGGTGAGGAAACTCATCCACTGGTGTCCCCGGTCTTTGCCGACATGCAGGGTTTGCCGCCGTTGTTTATCCAGGTCGGCGATCGCGAAATACTGCTAAGCGATTCGGAACGCTTCGCCGACCGCCAGCGCGATGCGGGCGGTGAAGTCGAGATCGAAGTCTGGCCCGGCATGTGGCACGTGTTTCAGTTTTGTGTGAACAAAATGCCCGAGAGCCGGCGCGCGATCAAAAAGATCGGTGAGGTGATCCAGCGCTACACCGCGTAGTCAGAGCCCCGCGGTTCGCTGCGAGTCGTCGTACATCTTGGTCAGGAACGAACGGATCGCGGGTTCGGCTTCCTCTTTCGTCATGAGCTTTTGTTTCTCAAGAATCACAGCCATGTCCTTGAGGGAACGTTTGCCGTCGATCAGCGACATGATGAAAGAGTAGATCTGCGTCGTCATCGCCTGTTGGCGGAATGACTGCGTCAGTGGCACCGGGTCTGTGCCTGTGACAATCCAGTCGGGCAGCGCTTTGTGGCGTTCGGGTGCATCGACCGCGCGCTCCTTGTACGCCGAGAAGGAAAACACACGCTCCTGGCGGCCATGACGGCTCGCCGGCGAACACATGTACGGAATCGTCGCCTGCGATACATACGGGTCGGAAAAACCGTTCTCTGCCACGATCGCCTTGGTTTCTTCAGGGCTGTAGCGTTGCGCGTGCTTTGGCGAGGCGAAGTTCAGTGATCCGAAGTTGACCCAGCGGCCGTTGTCGTTGAGCAGCTGGTTGATGCGCGCGCCGAGTTTCGGGAAGTCTTCTGTGATGACATCGATGAGCCACGGCGTGACGACGGTATCGAACGTGCCCGCCGCAAACGGTGCACGCAAGGCATCACCAAATACGAGGTGAAAATTCTCGTCGACAGGTTCCGGCGCCTCGAGCTTGCGCAGCACGGCATCATCCTCGAGCGAGAGCGGTGCAATCGGAAATTCATAAAAGTTGAGTTGCTCGCCAGACGTCACGGCCTTTGCGACCAGCATGAGCAACGGATTGAAATCCAGCGCGACCGTCAGGTCACAGTTGAACGACGTGTGGATGTCGTAGGCCAGGCGGCCGGCGCCCGCACCGAGCACGAGCACCTTGCCGAGATCGGCGTGATCGTGCAGCACAGAACGGACCTGTTTCAACGACGCCTGGTTTTCTTCTTCGCCCCAGCCCCAGTCACGATGCACGTTCGGGTAGTAGGTGTGCAGACCCTGGTCGACGGGCAGACGCGTACGCAGCGCAAGGTAGGTTTCGACGTTGCCCTGCAAGCCCTGCAGGTCAACCGGCTGCAATAATTTTTGCAGCTTGCGGCGATGTGACTGAACGCATTTCTTGTAGCGCTCGACGCGGCGCCTGGCGAGCGCCGGGAGATCCTTGCTCTCAAGTTCCGCCTCGAGCCCGGCAATTTCCTGTCCGAGCTGTTGTTGCGCGAACTGGAATCGGCCGCGCCATTCGGCGAGCGCCGACTGCGGTTCAGCGAACATCCAGGGCATGCCTTCGAGCATCGGGAAATCGATCTTGCACGCTTTGCAGTGAATGGCATCGTCGCCAGCTTCAAGCGGTGACTTGTCGCAGCGCGGGCAGGCGAGCAGGCTCAAAAGGTCGGTCATGGGCGTCGATTATGCCGGAATCCAAAACCCGGTGTCAGTGACCTAGTTTTTTTCAAAAAAACTAGGTCACTGACACCAGGTTTTTGGACACCGGGTTTCACCAGGTTTTTGGACAAAAAAAAGGCCGGACCCCGTGACGGGTCCGGCGCTTTCTTACTGCACCTCAGGGGTTTGGTGTTCCCTAGATCGGCGTCGCAATCGTACCGTCTACGATCGGCGTGAATGCCGTGTAGGGGTCGAGATTGGAGCCGAGGCCATGCCAGCCCGAGAATCCTAACAGGCTGTCGAACATGGCTGTTTCATTGTGCAACGCCATGTAATTCAAGATGACCGAGTTAACGAGCAGGTTGACGTTGTTCGCCATCGGCGTCGCGCCGCGCATCACCGAGCCGCCGGCATCCATCGCACCAATCTGCTGGTGAACGGCCTGTTCAATGGCGTCGGCCCCGATCAAGGTCGGTCGTCGACCCGGGTTGTAGACCAGGAAGAACGAACCGGCCGTTGACGAGTTGTCACTGGTCCATTCGCCCTTGCCACGGCCATCGGCCGAGTTGTCGATCGCGCCGTTCGATGACAGCGAACCGTCACTGAAGACATACATCATGAGCGGCTTGCCAAGGCGTGCCGCGTACTCGAGGCAGGCGCCCATGCAGCGACCGGCGCGGAAGTCTTTGACCTCGCCCTCGGCGCGTGCACCACCGTGGTAGTCGTAGCCACCCATCTCGACGCAGCCAGCACCCGCGAAGCCGTTCATAACCAGCTTCATAATTGATGCTGTCTTCGCAAATTCGCGCGCGTCGCGGCTGCCGTCCGTCAGTTCGGCGGTCGTAAAGATGCCGGTGCCGTCGTCGGCCGCAATCATTGGATCAAGCAGCGGATCAACCGGCGTACCACCGAACTCCTCGGCGATGTGCGCCGCCTTGACGTAGCCGCAGTTCACGGCACGCTTGACGAGCTGGTCGCCGGAGATCATCTGGCCGGGGTTCATCGGGTCTTCAACCATCTGTTGCAGTCGCGTGTCGACCCTGCCGACCTTCGCATCAGACAGTCGGTAGATAGACTCCATCACCGCGGTCGCATCACTTTGCGACAGAATGCCCACAAGCTCACCCGTGTCGACGAGGTTCACAACGTCGCTCGGACGGTCAACCTTGGTCGGACGCAGGTCCGGGTTGTAAAGCATCTGCGGCAGCATCGAGTTACCACCCGAGTCCGTGTTCTCGGAGCCGGCCAGCGTCAGGATGGAGCCCTTGGAGCCTGCCGCCGCAATGCCGTACATCGGGTTATGCGGGTTGTTGCCGGTGTCGTTATCCGAGCGAGCCGGAATAACCGCGCCGTTGATAAAGGCTTCGTTGCCCGGCGTCAGCATCTGCAGGATGCCGCGACGGAACGCGCTGTCGAAATGGAAACCCAGCCCCAGGTCAAAGTTGGCAAAGTCGTTGCCATTCGCATCCTGGAGGCCCGGCACCATGTCGCCCGGCAATCCCATCTTTTCGTAGCCCGCCGTGCTGATAAAGTCCTGCTGGCCTTCCTGGCCGCCGACCAGCACGTTCGAGTTGGCGATATTCGCACCACCCGCGAGATCGAAGCAGATAAACGGAATCTTGCCTGCGCCATCCGTAATACGGCAGACGTTCAAGCGTTGGTCATCCACATCCGGTGCCAGCTGCGCATGCGCTGCACCCGCGAACAGGCTACCCATACCGCCTACCGTGTAGGCAGCACCGGTCATGAAGCCCTGCGAGAGCAGCTCACGGCGCGTGACAGGACGCGGATGATCGGTATGAAATTGCGGGTCGTCGTAAGACCGGCGGTTTCGTTTAATGGTCATCGTTAAATTCCTTGTCCTGTCCTTGGTTATTGAATCAACGTCGATGCGCTGCCGAGTACTGCCGCGCAGACGCCCTTGGCGACTGCTCGTGTGTCACTCGGACCGGCAAGCAGACGGTCGATGAGGTTGTCCGGTCGCAGGCCGGAAGCCTGGAACGTCGACAGCTCGGTGTTGATCGTGGTGTACGTCGGGGCAGACTCAAGCTGCGTACCCGACGACGGCTGACCAGCGGCCGCCAGAATCAGCGGATCAACAAAATTGTTGCGATTACCGGAACTGAACGCCACGCTCGCCGACTGATCGAAGTTGAATCCGGGCCAGAACAAGGCGGCGTTCGGGTTCGGGTTCGCGTTCGAGCCGATGGCGGCATCGCAGTACTGAATCGCCAGCTGTGCAATCGCGACCTGGTGCGACGAGAGGAAGGTATTGATGTCCTCGATCGCAGGCAGCGACTGACGCAGTTCCTGGAAGGTCTCGTCAACATGCGCGCCGGTATCGCCATCACCGTTGGTGTAGACCATGAGTCGATCGACACCGAGGATGTTCGAGTACGCCGCGTCAATCTCGTCGTACGTGCGAACACCGATGTGCGATGCGGCCGGCAGGTCGGTCGGCGTGATCACAAGCGTCGGATCGTCCGGACGGTTGTAGGTATTGCCGGCGATGTTGTCGAAGGTCAGGAAGAACACGTCGTCCGCCGGTCCCTTCTCCAGCGGGATCACCGCACCGATCTGCAGGTTATTCACCATCAGCGGCTGTCCGAGCTCCTCGATCAGGTTCGGATCGGTGGTCTCCGCCATGTTGGCATAAGACTGTCCTACCGGAACCTCGATACCATTCATCGCGAGGTGCATGCCTTCGATCGCTACGCCGGTCGGCGTTGAGCCGTCGAGCGTAATGAAGTGTGGCTTGTCGAACAGGTACGCGTACGTGTCGAACTGCTGTGCTTCGAACAGGACGAACGACGTGTCATCGGGCGCGCCGAGGCGGGCCGATACGTCGAACAGCATGTAGAAGCGTTCGCCAACACCCGCGTCGAAGTTCTGCTGGATCTGCTCCTGCGACAACGCGCGACGGTGAACCGCGGCGAGGCGGAACGTACCTTCGAACGTGCCGTCACTGGACGCCTCGTTACCAAGGACCAGTGCGAAGTTGTCCTGCCAGTCGACAAACGTGCCGCCTGGGACCGGATCCGCGTTCGATACGAGTGCACCGTTGACGTAGATGCTGCGACCATTGATCGGATCGTAGGTCGCGACAACGTGCTGCAGGGTTGCCTGCAGGACTTCGTCAGCATCCGGCGTCGACAGCTGCGGGTCGCCGTTCAGGCTGGTTTCGTTGGTGCGCAACAGGAAGTCGTAGTTATAGAGCGTCTGTTGCAATGCAAAGTTGCGCGTCGTCTGGCCGCCCGAATAGGTCACGATGCGTGCCATTTCCTGGGTGACGTTGGACGGTACAACCCACGCCTCGATCGAGAACTCACCAGCCTCGACGAGCACGTCATGCAACTTCTTGCTCGACGACGTCGAGCCCTGGGCCTTACCCGGGCCCTGCGCAACGTCCATACCAATCGTGATGCCCCAGCCGCCGTACCACTGCACGTCGCCCGAGAAGTTCAGGTCGATAGCCGGGTCAACGCCACTGGAGTCATAGGCGATCAGGCCGTTGCCGGTCTTGAACTCCCAGAGCGCAACCTGCGCGTCTTCGAAGCGGTTGCCGCCGGAGGCGAGCGTACCGTCAACGAGGCTGATGGCGTCACTGGTCATCCAGGCACCGTCAATCGAGGTTGCTGAAATGCTGTTTGTAAAGGCGGATACCGCGGCCAGCATCTCGGACGATGACGAATTACAGTCACCGCCGTTCCAGCAGTTGTGAGACTCACCGACGGGCGGCGGGCTGACCTTGATCACGAAGCGCGAGTTTTCCGGCGCGTCGAGGTTGATCTTGGACTTCGCCGCTTCGTAAGCGATGGCTTCATCGACGTCCGCAAAATACGGCTGCTGCGGCGTGGCTGCTTCCGAACTGTGACAGTTCGAGCAGTAGGTCGTCAGCAGCGTCCGCAGCTGGCCGAACTCGGCCGGCACTGGCGGCGGGAAGCTTGAGAATGTCAGCGTCGCCGGGTCTTCGTCATCGGGCGCAGCGAGGACGATTTGGCGACCGCCACCGGCAGCTTCGCCGACCCAGTTCTCGATCCAGGTTGTCATGATCGAGCCGCAAACACCCGGGTCTTCGACCCAGCAGTTATGGCGATCGGTCAGCGAGCCCACCTTCGTGACAATGCGAGACTGGCTCGGCTGCGTCTCGTCGATAACCGGCAGCGCGGCCTCATACGCAAGGTTGACATCATCGTTGCGCACGAACATCGGGTTCTGGCCAACGGTCTCGTTGTGGCAGCTGCCGCAACGATCGGTACCACGGGCGTGAGTCCAGAATTCCTGCTGGAACTGAAGGACCTCGGGGCTCGAGGCGACCGGACCGGTATAGGTCGAATTGCCGGTATTGCCGTTCGTCGGTGCCTGCGGGTTGTCTGTCGTTGCTGCGCCACCGCCACAGGCAGCGAGTACTACGCCTGTAACAACGAGTGCAGCGACAGCACGAGCCCGGGCAGCAAATCCAATTGCTTTAGTCATCATGATCTCCCTATTGGCCCATGCAGTAGACAGCGGTATCCGCAAATACCTGTTTCATCGAAAACGCGCCCGTCGGTGCTACCGTCGGGTCGGCGCTGCCGCGGAACGTGGTGAGGATGCCATCCACCGCGTTGCGGTCATTGATGTCCTCGGGTTCACGCAGGCAGACCGCGCGGAATACTTTCTTAACCTGGCAGGCGGCGAACGCATGGCTGTTACCCAGCTCCTGGCCAAGAGACTGCGCGCCGGCGCCGCTGCCGGGCAGACCCGGATCAAAGCCAAGATAGGCGTTCTGACCCTGGCGCCAGTAGTTGTCCCAGTTGTCATCTGGCGTACGGAAGCCCGGCGGGAAGGTCAGGTCGTTGTTGAAGTACTTCGGCTGAACGACGCCGTCAGTAAACTCAATGCGACCGGCGGCATCATCGTAGTTGTAGTACGCGAACGCCTGCGCCATCGGATCCATACCGGTATGACAACCGACACAGTTATTAAGGAACAGACGGCTGTCGCCACCCGGACTACGACTCACGTCCTGGCGGATGCGATCCGGTGACAGTTTCGGATCGTGCATCTGTTCCATGTCATTACAAAGGTGGTTGAGCAGCGTGAAGCGGAACATCGCGCGGTTGGTGCCTGCAATAAAGA
>JBCAZN010000115.1:0-7386 GCA_038533035.1 Pseudomonadota bacterium | reverse complement strand
ATTTCTGACTCAATTGCCGCCGTCTCGAGCGACCACAACTGCAATCGCGACTCAACATCGCCGCGGAGAATTGCGAACAAATGTGAACCAGTGGAGGTCAGCCAGGCATCTTTGCTGCCTGCGCCGATGGGTAACGACGCAATCCGGTCACCACTTGCCGTGTCCCAGACGTTGACACTGTCTTGGGTTGCTGTGACCAGGCGGCTGGCATTGGCATCGACGCCAATCAGGGATTCGCTCGCACTGACGGCAACCGCGCGCAACGGCTGTGCGAATGACAGGTCCCAGATACGTGCACTATCACTCTGCGTCGCACGCGCGACGACGTAACGGCCGGATTCGTCAAACCACAGGTTGTCTGTTTCACGCTCGACCGGGTCGCTGATATTCAATCCGCGCTGGAAGTATTCGACCGCGCCCTGTGAGTTTAGCGTCAGGTTCCAGCCAACCAGCTGACCGGCAACACCGAGCACTTCGTCGCGCACGCTAAGACTCCAGGTACCGCTCAACGACTCTCCCGCAAAGTCGCGCAACTGACTGGACGGGATGCGAATATCATCGCCGGTCGAGGCATGTTCGACACCCGGGTCAATCTCAACCGCACGGCCGGACGGCGCGATAACACGAACTCTCAGGTCCGACATGCGCGCATGGCTGATGTTCAGTGTCATGCTGATCCGGTTGACCGTACCCTCGCGGTCGACCACGACGCGTCGCACCAGCGGCGTTACCTCGAGCGCGGTGACTGACCACGGCTCGCGCGGCAACAAGGCCTGTCCGGACCAGGCCCACTGATTGATCGCCGCGCCACTGACCGTCGTCAGAACAATATTTTCGGGGTCGAAGACCGTTCGCCCCTCGGGCAAGGGTGGCAATGTTGTCAGCAGATTCGGATAGTCATCGCTCACAAGCGTCGCTGCGCGTTGCCGCCTTTTGCTCGTTGAGCCAACCAGCGAGCGAAGATTCGCAATTAGGGCCGTATCGCGGTCTTCATTGCGCAGCGCCGCGTACATCTGGCGATCCCAGAATCCCGCCTCAACATCGGCCGGCAGGCGCCCTGCCCCCGGCAGATCTGCGAGTGCCTGCGACAGCTCGACAATTTCATCGATGTCTGACGTTGCCTGCGCGCGACGCTCGAGGTAGCTGCGATACAAACTCGTTGCCGTATCGGAATGGCCCGGGAAGGTGGCGTAATTTTGATACGCCTCGGTCGCAACCTCGAGCTCGGTTGTGTCATCGGCCAGCGCACGAACATAGGGACCCGGCAACCACTGCGTGTACCAGAACGGGATCAGCACGCAAATCAATAGTCCGGCGGCAACGAAAAGCGGCACGCGCAGATTCGTCGGCAGGTTTTCATTGGCCCAGCGGGTGGTAAACACCGCCCCGTAAAGCCGGTTGCGTACGGCGAGATTGCCGTCACCATCGATAATCACCAGGCCCACCGCCATCAGGCGTCGTTGCTCCGCCGAACCGAGATCCGCCGGCACTTCAATTCCCTTGCGCAGCTTGCCGTAAAGATTCAGTAGCGCGTCGTTGTCGCCACCGTCCTTCACCAGTCGCCGGTGAATGTGACTCATGTGCGGTTCATTGTGTAAGGCCGCTCGGCCGGCCAGCTGGTGCAGCGCGATGTGATCGACCTGATCTTCAATGTCGCCTTTGGTACCCTCGCGCGAGACCGCCCTCGCCAGCTTCTGCGTAAGATACGGCTGTCCGCTGGTCCAGTAATAAATTCGGTCAAGTGCCAGCGCGGCGTTCGCCGAATCGAGGTTCA
Organism: Pseudomonadota bacterium; assembly: GCA_038533035.1. GTDB lineage: Bacteria > Pseudomonadota > Gammaproteobacteria > Steroidobacterales > Woeseiaceae > UBA1847. The sequence goes on along the minus strand of JBCAZN010000115.1, from coordinate 5,612 downwards.
GTTCGGTCGCGAATAATTCAAGGTCGTCACGCGAAAAGTCGTCGAGCGGAACCTGTTGCGTCACATTGAACGGCGACAACTCTGCCTCGTCGACCAGGCTGACCGGATCGCACTCGCCGGAAAGCACGAACGTAATGCGGGAAAAATCGGGATCGGTCATGCGTGCGTTGTGCGCGGCGCGGATGCTTGCCAGTAACTGGTCTGCGTAAGGCAGATCCTCGATACACTGAATCTCGTCGATGAAAACGACGATTCGATCGGCGACGTTCTGCAATACGACTTCGGTATAAAACTCGACCAATCGCTGGCGGTTACTCAGGAACGACTTGTCCTGCCACCAGTCCTGCAGGTCGAAACGAATACGAAGCTGGCGCAACAGTCGATAGGCGACGCTGTAGTACCAGCGACCGGCATCGCTGCCACCATCGCGCACGCCCATCTGCGCCAGGTCGAGAATCGCAACCTTCGCGCCGTTGTTCTCGAGCCGCGCGGACGTTGCGGCGATCAGGCTCGACTTGCCGCTTCTGTCCGGGGCGATGACATGCGCATAACGCCCCGCCGCTACGGTTTCGAACAGCAGGTCGTCGGCCCGGCGCTTAACATAGCCGGCCCGCACAGCATGCAACGGCGCGCCGACGCTGAAGAACTCGCCGGTCGCATCGAGCTTGTCACGACCCTCTTGCTGACTCATTGAGATATTCTCTGTATTTTGCGGGAGCACCGCCAGTGCAGCGTCACGAGTTGTTGAAAAAAGACCTGTTTGGCGAGATTTGGCGTCAGGACTACGGCAATCAGCGCGCAATACTGCGCGATGCCGGCCAGGCTCGCTGGTGGCTCAGACCGGTGGCCCGTATGCTGCTACGACGCGAGGCGCGCGCTCTGGCAGCACTGGATGGACTGCACGGCGTACCGCGACTCTTTGACGTCGGTCGCTCAACGCTTGCGCGCAGCTATATCGATGGTGAATCACTCTACCGGGCGGACGCACCGGGCGCCGGCTACTTTCGCGACGCACTCAGGCTGTTGCGCGCGCTGCACGTCCGCGGCGTTGCCCATAATGATCTTGCCAAGGAACCGAACCTGGTGGTTACCCGTAACGGGCAACCTGCCTTTCTCGATTATCAACTGGCATCAGCATCGCGACGGCGCGGCCGGCTGTTCCGGATCGCCGCCCGCGAAGACCTGCGGCATCTGCTGAAACACAAGCGTACTTATGCACCTGAAGCGCTGACTCGCCGGCAGCAGGCAATGCTCGATACGCCATCGCTTCCTTCCTGGGTCTGGATGCACACGGTGAAGCCAGTCTACCTGTTCGTAACCCGTACACTGATGGGCTGGTCCGACCGCGAGGGTGCCGGCGATAGGGGACGACGAGACGGATAGATCCGCGATATACTCGCGCCCTGTTTCCGCAGTCATCAATGCATCAGGATCCTCCAGTGAGCTATTGCCACCAACATAACCTTGTCGAACCCGATGTGGTCGGTCGCGAACGACCGTGGGGTATTCGCGTTACGCTGCCAGCCGGCGATACGCTACGAAATATTCTTGGTGACGACTGGGAGCGGCTGCACTGGTACCCCAGCGAAACCGAGCGTGACGAGGCGTTTGAACAAATGGCGATTCGTCACGGTTACTATCGAAACACGGACAACCCGACGCAGGTACTCGAAAAAGTATCGCGCTAAAGCGGCGGCGAACCGATAAACAGGTAGAAGTTCGACGCACCGCCTTCGGCGAGGCCAGCCGCGAGGTACACCGGGCCTACGAACGTGTCGAACCCGGCGAACAGGCTGCCGTTCATCTTCATCGACCCGAAACTCATCTCGGAGCGCGACTGCCACACGTTGCCCGCTTCGGCCGACACGCCCAGGTAGACCGGTGTCTCGAAGATATCGCCGGTAGTGTTACCTATGCGCCTGTAGTAGACGAGCCGCGCCAGGCCGGCGTGTGGCCCCGCGATCGCGCCCCGCTCCAGCCCGGACAGGCGCAGGAATCCACCGAGTTGAAAGTAATCCTGCAGCGTATTGTCGGAATCCAGTGTGGTCGCATAGCCAAGACCGATCTGCAGGCTGTTCTTACCGCGGCTCCAGGTCTGCGAATAATCGGCTTGCAGGGTTTCGAAGCGATTGTCTGCACCCATACCGGGTCGCGATAGCGTCCACTGCAAGTCAGCAAGCACACCTTTACGCGGAAAACGTACGTTGTCGACGGAGTCAACTCGCAGGCGAGCGATCGCGCCCCCGGTCTCGTAATCTATATTCGCCAATCCGGGGTCGCCAACCTTGACGCGCGCATTGCCTACACCGCGAAACGCGCCTATGCGGATCTCACCGATGGCTCCCAGCTCACGGCCGATATCCAGGTTAACTGTCCCATCGGTCACGCGATATCTCGCCAGGCGCCGATCGTCATTGAAGATGTTGAAGTTGCGCTGCCCGATTTCGAATTGCGGCGCAACAAACCAGCGTGAATCGAAACTCAGCGGCTGATAGAACTCGGTGCGTAACACGGGATCGGTGCCCAGTTGCAAGTCGGTTCGCCATTCGGCCCCGCGCCGGTTGATCGCTGCGCGCGTGTGCCGTGCCGCAATGTTAAAGCCGGTTGATCCATCGAAGTCATCTTCAAGTGCCAGGCCGAACTGCAGGAAGTTGGGGCCCCAGCTCTTGGGTGTCGCCTTGTACACAACTCCGGTCTGACCGTCTTCAGTGACCAGTCGATAGCCAACATGCTCATAGAGCTTCAAGCCGTAGAGTCGGTTGGCGTTTTTGGCAAGCTGTTGCGCGTCGATTGCATCGCCGGGCTCAACGTCAAGGCGAGCCAGCAACACGTCATCCGCGAGCACATCATCGTGTTCGACTCGAACAAACGCCAGCGTTTCAGCTTCGCCCTGCCTGGATGAACGCCGCGCCAGGTAACGCTGCCAGGTCGTATCGTCGACAGCCAGCGACGTGAGTCTCGAAGCTTCCGCGTTTGCGGCCTGTTGGCCTGGTGCTATCGTCTGCGTCGCTTCGCCAAAGTTTGTCGATGCAAAGGTGCCAAGCTCAGGTCGGATCAATACATCATTGTCACCGAGCGTCTCAATCTGGCGCAGCGTTTCCTTGCGCATCATGATTGTCAGTACCTGTTCCGACACGGTGAGCACCGAGCTGAGCTCATCCGCAGAATACAACGGAAACTCGACGTCAACGGCGATGACGATATCGACGCCCATCTCACGCGCGATGCCGACCGGGAGGTTACCTACAATACCGCCGTCAACGAGTTTGCGTCCCTGGTATTCGGTCGGCGCAAATGCGCCGGGCACCGACATGCTGGCACGCAGCGCCATAGCCAGGTCGCCGCTCCCCATCACGACCATGTCGCCGGTCACGATATCGGCTGCAATCGCACGAAACGGAATGGGCAGTTTATCGAAGTCCGAAATATCGGAAACTTCGAGCGTCAGTTCGCGCAGCAGCAGGTCGAGTTCATGCCCCTGCACGACCCCTTCCGGCAACACAAAGTCAGTGCCACGCACGCCGAGCTCGAAATCGATCGGATAAGCGCGCTCGTCCTGCTGGCGACGAAAGCTGAAATCGTCGCGTGGCGGATTGTCCGACAGCGCGGCCGACCAATCGAGTGATTGCACGAGCTGCTCGAGGTCTGCCGCGCTCATGCCGGTTGCATACAGACCGCCGACCAGCGCCCCCATACTGGTCCCGGCAATCACATCGACCGGGATCTGTAATCGCTCCAGTTCCTTGAGAACACCGATATGTGCGACACCGCGCGCGCCTCCTCCGCCGAGCACGAGACCGATTTTCGGTCGTTCAGTTGCAGTTTCCCCTGCAGGTGCGGCGGCGACGATATCGCCCAACAGCAGTAACGGAAGAACAATCAGTAGTCGTGCCAGGATAGTCATTGCAAAGCTCTCGGTCGTGCATGCGTTGCAATGCTGGCACATAATGTCGGGGGCAACCAGAGGGACCCGAATTGCGACAACTGCTAAAGGACACGACTGTGCGATGCGTCGCGCTGACTGCAATGGCGCTGCTGGCCGCCGCACCGTTGGTACTGGCCGACACGGAACTCCTAAATGAGGTAACGGTTACCAGCAAACGTCGTGCTCAGCCGCTTATCGAGACAACCGGCAATGTCGCCGTTCTTGATGGGTCCATCATTAGGTCGGCCGCTCATCAGCACGTGCACGAGTTACTGTCCCGCACTCCCGCGACCTGGATCAGCCGCGGCAGCGGTCAGGAAAGCCTGCCCGCCGTGCGTTCGCCCGTTCTCACCGGTGCTGGTTCCTGCGGCGGCTTCCTCATCCTCGAAGACAGCATTCCAGTACGCCCGTCCGGATTCTGTAACGTTAATCAGCTGTTTGAAACAGTCAGCGAGCAGGCACGCCAGGTCGAGGTGATTCGTGGTCCCGGCAATGCGCTGTATGGCTCCAACGCACTGCACGGCACCATCAATATCCTGATGCCTGAAACCAGCAACGGGAACGGTGCTGTGGAATTCGGTGCAAACGACTTTGCAAGACTTCGTGGCACGCTATCGGGGTCCGCCGGGTTGTTGACACTGGTATATGCCGACGACGGTGGCTTTCGTGACGCCGCCGGCTACCGGCAGGGTAAGTTACACGCAGGGCACTCGTGGGACTTTGCCGATTCGTCGCTGCGGCTGGCGTTCTCGGCAACGGACCTCGACCAGGAGACTGCCGGCTTTATTGTTGGCGAAGACAGCTATCGCAATCCTGCGATCAATCGCAGCAACCCGAACCCCGAGGCGTTCCGACGCGCCAACAGCCAACGCCTGTATGGCGTGTGGACACGGCAAAACGTCGAAGTGCGGCCCTACCTGCGGCGCAGCGACATGCGTTTTCTGCAGCACTTTCTGCCCGGGCAGCCGCTCGAGGAAAACGGTCACGTCAGTGCCGGCGTGATCCTGAGTACGACGAGCGAGCGCGACGAGTCTTCCTGGCAATACGGAATCGACATTGAGTGGGCTGACGTGTTTCTGAAGCAGTCCCAAACCGGCGCTACAGAGGGCTCCGCCTTTCTCATGGAAACTCGCCCCGCGGGCAAGCACTATGACTATGACGTGACCAGCCTGGCCCTGTCGCCGTGGGCGCAGGCCGAATTCAGGCTGGGTAAGCGTCTGACAGCGAGCCTTGGCCTGCGCGCCGAATACGTCAATTACGACTACACCAACAACATGCTCACCGGCAATACCCGCGACGACGGCAGTGTCTGCGGGTTCGGCGGCTGCTTATATACGCGACCCGCAGATCGTGATGACAACTTTACAAATTTTGCGCCAAAACTCGGACTGCGATTTATGATCGCTGCGCGCTCCAGCCTGTTCGTTACCGCAACCCGTGGATTCCGGGCGCCGCAGATGACGGAGCTTTATCGGCTGCAAAGCGGCCAGACCGTCGCCGACCTCGACTCAGAGCGCCTCGATGCACTGGAAGCAGGCTGGCGTTTACGCCGCGACGAAATGAAGTTTGAGCTTGCCGCGTTCCAGATGAGGAAACGGGGCTCGGTGCTGCGCGACGCGAACGGATTCAATGTGAGCGGCGCACGCAGCCGCCACGACGGGATTGAAGCCGCGCTGGGCTGGCAACC
>JBCAZN010000114.1:0-7390 GCA_038533035.1 Pseudomonadota bacterium | reverse complement strand
TTATTGGTGGGCGCTGGTCCTGCTCGGCGTTGGTTGGAATTTTCTGTATGTTGGCGGTACAACCATGCTCACCTATACCTACTCTTTGACGGAGCGGTTTCGTGCACAGGCTGTCAACGAATTTCTCGTGTTCGGTACGTCCGCAACGGCGTCGTTGCTCGCGGGCACTGTCATGCACTATTTCGGCTGGACGACCTTAATGCTGGTGCCGCTGCCAATTCTGCTCGCCATTTGCGTGGCGCTTTTTGTCGTGCGCAACGATCCATTGCTGACTCGGGAGGCCGAGCCTGATGCCGGATAACACAAAGCTCGATGCATTGCTGTCCGACGCGGCGCGACGCGGTATCGACTATCGGCAAGCGGCGCTGGAGCGATCGGTGGCGCCGACACCGGAGGCGGTTGCTGCGGTAGAGAAGTTCATAGAGCCGATGCCGCAGACGGGTACCGCCGATGCCGAGGTACTTGCGATGCTCGACGACATTGGCACGCCGGCGACCGTCAACATGGTGGGTCCGCGCTATTTTGGTTTCGTGATTGGCGGTTCCCTGCCGGTCACGGTGGCAACGAACTGGTTGTCGGCCGCTTGGGATCAGAACGTCGGCATGCACGAAGTGACGCCGGCGACGTCGACGCTCGAGCTCGTGTCGATGGCGTGGATGAAAGAATTATTCGGTTTGCCCGAGAATGCGGCAGCTGCGTTCGTTACCGGCGCCACGGTCGCCAACTTTTCGGCACTTGCTGCGGCGCGAAATCGTGTCTACAACGACGTCGGTTGGAACGTCGAGGCGGACGGGTTGATCGGTGCACCACCCGTGACGATTATTATCAGCGAAGAATCGCATCCAACGGTTTACAAGTCGCTCGGACTGCTCGGGTTCGGACGCAATCGCGTCGTCCGGGCGCCTGTCGATGCAGCGGGTCGAATCGATATCAAAAAATTTCCGGATGTCAGCGGACCGACCATTGTGTGTACACAGGCTGGCAACGTGAATACCGGCGCATTTGACCCGGTTGGCGAAATTTGCGAGCTCGTCAAACCACACGGTGCCTGGGTGCACGTTGACGGCGCCTTCGGGCTGTGGGCTGCGGCGTCACCCGATCGTGCGCACCTGTGCTCGGGATTTGCGGCTGCCGATTCCTGGGCGACCGATGCGCACAAATGGCTCAACGTCCCCTACGACAGCGGGGTCGCGTTCGTTCGGGATGTCGGCGCACTGAAGTCGGCCATGGCGATTACCGCCGAGTACCTGCCCACCGAAACCGAATTCCGAAATCCGTCTGACTTTACGCCCGAGTTGTCGCGCCGTGCACGAGGTGTCGATGTGTGGGCCGCGCTGAAGTCGCTGGGACGCGACGGCGTGGCAGAAATGATTGATCGCTGCTGCAGCAACGCGCGCCGCTTTGCGGAGCGTCTTCAGGCCGAAGGCTTCGAGGTGCTGAACGACGTGGTGCTGAATCAGGTGCTGGTAGCGTTCGGCGACGAGGCAGAAACGCAACGCGTTATCGCTGGAATTCAGGAAGACGGCACCTGCTGGTGCGGTATCACCATCTGGCAGGGCAGAACTGCAATGCGTATCAGCGTCTGTAACTGGTCGACAACGCCAGAGGATGTCGATCGCAGCGTGGAGGCGATACTGCGAGTCGCGCGGCAATGAAGCGACTTTACGACGAAAACCTTTACCGCTTTGATACGCCGCAGCCGAGTTATTGGGAAGCAACGGCAAAGGATATCGATGTTCGTGCCGAGCCGCTTGCGGGTAATGGCAGTTGCGATGTCGCGATCATCGGCGGCGGCTATACAGGGTTGTCTGCCGGCCTGCATCTGGCGCGCGACTACAACATCGATGTCCGCGTGCTTGAGGCGGGGCATGTCGGTTGGGGGGCATCCGGTCGCAATGGCGGCTTCTGTTGCCCGGGTGGCTCTGCCACGGGGCTGACCGGGCTGGTCAAACAGGTGGGTGCCGACAGTGCGCGCGCGTACGCGCGAATAACGGAAGACGCCGTTAATCTCGTACGTGATCTTGGCGACGCCGAAGGATTGGAGTTTCAGTCATACGGCAGTGCCGAGGTCGGTGTCGCACATACGCCGAAAGCGTTCGAGGTTTTCAAGGAAGACTACGAGGTCGCTCGCAAGCACCTGGGGGTCGACTGGGAGATTGTGGACGCCGATGCGTTCCGCGATCGTTATTTCGACTGCACCGAGCAATTCGGCGGGCTCATTCAACGCCCGACATTCGGCCTGCATCCGCTGCGCTTTTGTCGTGGACTAGCCAATGCGGCACTCCGACACGGCGCAAAACTTCACGAGCATAGCGAGGTGCGAGAATGGTCGAAATCCGACGGTATGCACCGGTTGACTACCGACGGCGGTACGCTTCGCGCCAAACGCGTGATCTTTGCGACCAATGGTTTTATCGACGAATCCTTGAATGAACACTTTAAGGATCGAACATTGCCGATTATCAGCGCCATCATTGTGACGCGACCACTGACAGCCGATGAGCGAACGGCTGCGGGTTGGAAGACCGAACATCCGGCGTACAACTCGCGACGCGTGATGAATTATTACCGAATGTTGCCCGACAACCGCTTCCTGTTTGGCGGGCGTGCACGAAGCGACGGTCGCGCATCCGACGACGAGGCGACCTTTGGCGGACTGCAGTCAATGCTTGCGCAGTTCTGGCCGGCATGGGCCAATGTGGAGATCGAATACCGCTGGCAGGGACTGGTTTGCTTCACGGGGTCGCTGTTGCCGTCAGTTGGCCAGCTTGACGATGACCCGTCCGTGTTCTTCGGGTACGGCTATCACGGCAGCGGCGTAAGTACCGCCACGTGGACCGGGAAACAGCTGGCAGACTGGATCGGCACCGGCAACCCACAGGGGCTGCCGGCGATGATTCAGGGTATAGGCAAGCGCTTTCCGTTGGCCCGCATGCGAACGCGCTACCTGCGCGCGGGCATTGCGTTTTCCGGCTGGCTGGATCGCCGTGGCTGACTAGAAGTTGTAGACGAACCCGAGCGAAATAACCGGCCACGCCTTGTAGTCGCTCATCGAATTTTCGAGCTCGAGGCGTTCGGCTTCGAGTGCAGACTGAAAGGCCGGCTGTGAAGCCGCGAGACCATCTGCCGTTATGGCAACGGATGGCTCACCCTGCCAGAGCACGCCGAGATCCAGGTTCAGTCCGGCTTTACCAAACAATTCGAAATCGAAACCGATGCCGAGATAGGGTGCCGTATCACCAAATGATGTCGTGCTGGTCAGCGTGCCGATATCGGCCGGTGTAAACGTCGAACCACCGATCTCGATATTGTTACCGCCGGTATCCTGGCTCAGCAGCTGCAGTTCGTTGCTGTTTGCGAAAGCACCGACTGTGAGTCGCATCGGGCTGACGGGAAACTTGAGGTTGCCCGTGACGAAGTAGTTGTCGAGCGCGAGCGTACCGTCATAACCAATGCCGGCGTGACTCCCCGAGTCTTCGTAGTCGTACTGGTTGATGCCGGCGCGAAAGTCGATCCATGGGATCGGTTCCCAGCGACCTTCTACGCCGAGTCCCAGCGTGCCGGCCTTTACGCCAACGCCAAAGTCGGCATGTGCTGCACCGGAGAAGGTCAGTGCGAGGATAGCGGCGCCCAGTGTGAACTTGCTGATTTTCATGATGTATCTGCCAAAGCGAGTAACCAGAATCCGAGCGTATACAGGCATCACGGTTGGGTCTGTGCGGCACATCACAGCCGCGGTGAATAGCGAAATATGTCAAATCTGAGCATCTACGCGAGTTTTGCGATACGCGCGGCTACAGGTAACTGGGTAGGTTGTGAGTGCGCAGGACGCGTATTTACGACACATCAAAAGGAGATTGATCATGCGAGAACTGACGTTCAACGAAATGGCCCTGGTGGCCGGTGCCGGCGACGAATGCCCGGCGGGAGATTCTGACGATGGCAATGAGTATGCCGGCATTTCGAATACCAAATCGGTCGGTCGAGAACTTATCGAGATTTATGAAGGTCTGGTCCAGGCGACATCGCACATTATTGAGCGGGTCGCGAACGCGTTTTAGGTAGGGTCCTGCCCGGGGTGGTAATCCGCCCCGGGCAGCCGGACCAGCAACGCGCAAATGGCCGCTATCGTGAGTGCACACACAGCCAGCGAGGCAACGCCTACGTCGAGAACGGGGATCTCGCGGTCAGCAACCAGCCACCGGCCGCGCAGGCAGCGCCAGTCGAACTGAATTAAAAAATTATAGGTGGCGTGTGTGATCGTGGATGACCAGAGCGACCCGGTGCGTTGAAACTGGATGGCGAACACAATTCCAATCAGAAATACCGTTATCCAGGAATCAAATTTGTGAAACACCGTGAAAACGATAGAGGAGACGATCACCGCTGCCGGCACATTCCAGCGTAGTGCGGCACGATAGATGTAGCCGCGGTGAGTGATCTCCTCAATTATGGGTACCACTACCGCCATGACCAGGATGCCGGTAACAAGCACAACGGGAGCCGGGCACTGCCAGGAAAAATGCGGACCGATCGTTTCGCTGATCCCGGAAGCCGAGGTCCAGCCGAAGGATACTCGCGCAAACGTCGTGCCCCACCAGGTGAGGCGTATCAAGACGCCGATAGCAATTGCGACAACTACGACATTGAGCGACAGGTCAGCACGCTGGTAGCAGCGGGCGATGTAGATTCGCGCGTCGCGCCACAAGGGAAACATCAGCAGCACCATTGCGGGCGGCACGACGAAATAACTCAGGTCGGCGGCGAACGCCGGGGCGTAGCCGTTTTGCACGAGCCAGTTCCGCGCGACCTCTCTCGCGATCAGCGCCGCCGTTACGGCAGCGAGCACCAGGGGGACAGTATTGCGGCGAAAGGCTGGTATCGACATCCGGTCAAGCATGCACGATGTTGCAGGCGAACGGGATTGTCGTTTCCGCGCAAAATGACCCGAAATGTCCTGCGACGCTTACAGTCCGGGGAGGTCCGTATAGGTGGGCTCAATCATCTTGTCGCGGCCCCACTTGAGAAACAGGGACGGATGCGCGTCCGGGTCAACGTTGACGTTGTCGAGGTTGCCGTCAACGTGAGGCAGCGCCATGAGTTTCGGGTCCATGACCTTGAACCACAGAAACGGAAAATAGGCGAGCAGGTACATGCCAAAGTAACCGTTTGGCAGCGTCGGCAGATCCGGGTAATTTTTCAGCGACTGGTAGCGTCGCAGCGGGTTGGCATGATGATCCGAATGCCGCTCGAGGTGAAACAACACAAGGTTACTCAACAGGTAGTTGCAGTTCCAGGAGTGGTGCGGCTGACAGCGCTCGATTTTGCCGTTCTCGTCTTTCTTGCGCAGCAGACCGTAGTGTTCGATGTAATTGGCACTGGTCAGCTGCCAGTACGCCATGACGTTGTGGATGATCAGGAACGGGATCGCCAGCCAACCGAACGCAATGATGAACACGATGGCCATGAGCAACGTGATTGCATAGGACAACAGGAAATTGTTGTCAAAGTGCCAGGCGGGTTTGCCGCGCTTTGCCAGTCGTTCCGTTTCCATCTTCCAGGCATTGCGAAACGTTTCGGGTATCTCGCGCAACGCAAACTTGTAAATAGACTCGCCCATGCGCGAACTCGCCGGATCAGCAAACGTCGACACCGTGCTGTGATGACCACGATTGTGCTCGAGCGTGTAATGGCCATAGCCGGGCACGGCCAGCGCGATCTTGGCGAGCAGTTTTTCGATGGGAGAATTTTTGTGACCAAGCTCATGGGCCGTGTTAATGGCCAGACCGCCGACCATGCCACTGCCAATTGCGAACACGATAAATGCCCACCAGCTCAAGCCCTGCGTTGTCGCAAACCAAACCGTGCAGATCAGGGTCACAAAATGCAGCGGCACAATGGCGTACGTGAGCCGCCGGTAATAGTGATCCTGTTCCAGCTGCGACACGACTTCGTCGGGCGGATTGTTGGGATCTTTGCCGATTAACCAGTCGAGCGACGGCGTAACGACATAGTTCAGCACGAACGGTAACCACACCCATGCCTGGTTGCCGGTCTGCGCAATCAGGATCATGGCGATGAACGGCTGCAACGGAAACGCGACTGACAGCAGCCAGAACCAGCGCTTGCGGTCAACATAATGTATCGCTTCGCCGTCGGCAGTCGTTGCGGTATAGCCTTTCATCTGGTCACCCGACCCGTTTACGTCGGTAAATTATACAAAAACACGGTCAATTAATTCGTTTAATCGAATTTCGACTGACCGTTGAAATTGTTGCAACGATGGTACCGCATTTGTTTTATATTTGACGTATGACGGCGGTTCGACAACAAAATCAACAAACAGGCCTCGTCACACTGTCAGCCGCATTGCTGTTGCTTGCAGCGTGTGGCAACAAATCCCCGGATTCGGAGTCAAACGACGTAAGCCCCGGCTTGACGGCCGCGACGCTGGGTGAACAGCAGGTGTCAGCGACGGCCGATTACCTCGCTCAGGAACCGTACGCGAGTGCGAATCGGGAGCAGGGTGCGCGACAGGCACAGATTTGCCGAGCCTGCCACAGCCTCGAAAAGGATGGTCCCAATCTGATCGGTCCCGCGTTGCATGGTTTCTTCGGCAGACGGGCGGGCAAGGTTGAAGGGTACGCCTATTCACCGGTGCTCATGAATGCAGGTTTCGTCTGGACGCCACGCGCGATGGATGCCTGGCTTGCTGAGCCCCACCAGTTTCTGCCTGGCAACAGAATGACCTTTGTGGGCATCCCTGGACAGGCAGACAGGGACGCATTGATTGCGTACTTGCTCGAAGCAACAAGCTCGGAGTAGGAAAATAGAATCAGGCGATGGAAAGCATTGAAGTGAATGACAACAAGCAACGCGCCATGACGGATCGTCGATCGTTCGGTTGGCGCACGGTATTCTTCGGCTTTATGCGCTCACGACGGCATGCGCATCGTCGCGAAGACGATACGGAAGTGATTTTTCTCGACTGGCACCATCCGTGGCTGTTTTTCCTCGCGGTCGGCACGATGTTGTTATCGGTCGCAGACGCGTTCCTGACGCTGCGTCTCATCGAGCTCGGCATGGTCGAGGCGAATCCGGTCATGGACGCGATGATGCAGCAAAGCACGTTGTTGTTTACCAGCACCAAGCTCACGTTGACCGCGCTCGGTATTTTGGTGCTCGTATTTCTCGCAAAACTGAATTTTATGAACCGGATCCGCACGGGACTGTTTCTGACGCTCTTCTTTTCGTTTTACGCGTGTCTCGTTTGTTACGAATTGGTCAATCTTTTCAGGCTTCTATAAGCGCTTTTTTGTGACAGGCAACGCATTCCCTAGGCGCAATGCTTGGGATACACTAGCGCCCCTTGCCCGGGCCCCAGTCCGGA
>JBCAZN010000113.1:0-7401 GCA_038533035.1 Pseudomonadota bacterium | reverse complement strand
TGATCAGCGCCGAACTCGGCACCACCTACCCCGAACAGGGCGGCATCTACGCCTGGGTGCGCGACGCATTCGCCAGTCGCCGGCGATTTGCGCATGCTCGAACCATGAGCGAGCAAAAGATAGTGGGCGTATTGGGCGGCATGGGGCCGGAAGCCACGATCGATTTCATGGCACGCATCGTCGCGCACACGGAGGCGTCATCGGACCAGGATCACCTGCACATGATTGTCGACCAGAACCCCGGCGTTCCGTCGCGCCAGGATGCGCTGCTCAGTGCAGGCGCTGACCCGGGTCCGGTCATGGCCACAATGGCGAAACGGCTGGAAGCCGCCGGTGCCGATTTCCTGGTGATGCCCTGCAACACGGCGCACGCATGGCAACAGCAGGTGCGCGACGCGGTCGATATTCCGTTGCTCTCGATCGTGGATGCGACCGTCAACGCCTGCGACGGCTACAGCCCGATTGGATTGCTTGCAACCGACGGCTGCCTGGCCGCGGCTGTCTACGACGCCGATAGCGCGCTGCTACCGGACGAAAACGAACAGACGCGGGTCATGGAGATCGTGAATGCGATTAAACGGGGCGATCGTTCGCCAGAACTGAAGCGCGACATGCTGAAAATCGCAACGGACCTTGTTGATCGCGGCGCGCAGGCGATTGTGGCGGCCTGCACCGAGATTCCGCTGGTCCTGGCCAACGGCGACCTGTCAGTTCCGGTTATCGAATCGACCGAAGAACTTGCGCTCGCAACCGTGCGCTTCGCGCAAGAGCCCTAGCTGTCCCAGTGCCCCTCGCTCTTTAGCAGGTCGAGCGTTGCAAGAACACTTTCGCGTAACGCAGCAACGACGAAGTCGACATCGTCCCTGGTCATCGTCAACGGCGGCGACATCACGTTCAGATGCACTATCGGCCGCACGATGAGGCCGTGTTTCTCGGCTTCGTTGGCAATGCGCTTGCCAATATCAAGGTCTTCGTCAAACAGTTCTTTCGTTTTCTTGTTTTTGACGAACTCGACACACACCATGAACTGTTTGCCACGCACCTCGCCAACAATGGGCAGGTCGAGCAACGTCTCCAGTTGTTCGCGCAGGTAGGGACCGACGCTGCGGACGTTGTCGAACAGCTTGTCGCGTTCCATGATCTCGATGTTCTTAAGCGCCGCGGCACACGCGACCGGGTGACCCGAATACGTGAAACCATGTGAGAAGCAACGTCCAGTGCCTTCCTCGGCGATAACATCGAAGATCTTCGATGAGAAAATGACCGCACCGAGCGGCTGGTAGCCGGAGGTCAGGCCTTTCGCGCAAACGATGATGTCCGGTTGGAAGTCGAACACGTCTTTCGACGCGAACCAGTGGCCCAGGCGCCCGAACGCCGTGACGACTTCGTCGGACACGTAAATGATGTCGTACTTTTGACAAATCTCCCACATACGCTTGTTGTAGTCCTGCGGTGGAACGATGACACCGCCGGAGCCCATGACAGGCTCGGCGAAATACGCCATTACAGCGTCGGCACCCCCGAGTTCGACAATCTTGTCCTCGAATTCCTGTACGAGGCGATCCGTGAACGCAGCCTCCGACTCGCCGCCGCGTCCGTTGCGATAAAAGTTCGGTTCGGTGATGTGGTGAATCGTGTCATCGATATAGTCGAACAGTGGCGTGCGATCGCTGGGCTTGTCGCCGAGCGAGATCGCGACGTAGGTTGAGCCGTGATACGCATTGACGCGAGAAATGATGTGTTTCTTGCCGTGTTTACCGCGGACATTCTGGTAGTACTGCAGCAGGCGAAACACAGTGTCGTTTGCCGTTGAGCCGCCGCAAGTAAACATCACGTGATTGAGGTCGCCGGGTGCGAGCTCCGCGAGCTTCGCGGAAAGCTCGGCGGCAGGAACGTTTGTCATGTCGACGAAGGTGTTGGCATAGGACAGCTTGCGTGCCTGCTCGGCAATCGCGTCGGCGATCTCGGCATTGCCGAGGCCAATGTTGTTGCACCACAGCCCACCGACTGCATCAAAATACTTGTTGCCGTCGGTGTCCCAGATGTAACAGCCCTCGCCACGCTCTATCGGCAACGCGCCGTCGTCGCGGAACGTATCGAATATCTGCCATGGATGAACGAAGTGGTCCTTGTCCTTTTCGATTATCGCGTCGGTGTACGCTTGCGATGGCTTCTGACCTGTTGCAGTACTCATAGGAAATTCCCGGTTTATTTGTCGATGCCGCCGACGCACATGTATTTGATTTCAAGATAGTCATCAAGGCCGTACTTCGACCCTTCGCGACCCTGCCCCGATTCCTTGACGCCGCCGAACGGCGCCATTTCATTCGAAATGATGCCTTCGTTAATGCCGACGATGCCGTACTCGAGCGCTTCGGCAACGCGCCATATGCGGCCGATGTCGCGCGAATAGAAATAGGACGCGAGCCCAAACTCGGTGTCGTTCGCCATCGCGATGGCTTCTTCTTCGGTCTCGAAGCGGAAGATCGGCGCGACCGGCCCGAAAATTTCCTCACGGAAAACTTTCATGTCCGTTGACACGTCAGTCAGTACCGTCGGTTCGATGTAGTGCGACCCAAGATTCGAGCGTCCACCACCCAGCGCGACGCATGCACCCTTGTCGACCGCGTCCTCGACGAAGGTCAGAACATCATTGGCGGCTTTTTCGGTAATCAACGGCCCCACCGACACACCGTCGTCGATGCCGTTGCCGAGCTTGAGGTCGGCGGTTGCCTTATTGAGTTTTTCGACAAACTCGTCGTAGACACCGTCCTGCACAAAAATGCGATTAGCACAAACACAGGTCTGACCGGCGTTGCGAAACTTGCAAATGATGGCGCCTTTGACGGCTTCGTCGATGTCGGCGTCGTCAAAAACGATAAACGGGGCATTGCCGCCGAGTTCCATCGACGTGCGCTTGACAGTGCCGGCGCACTGTTCCATGAGCAACTTGCCAACGGCAGTCGACCCCGTGAACGTCAGTTTGCGTACCGTTGGGTTGCCGGTCATCTCCGCACCGATTTCCTTGGTCTTACCGGCCACAATGTTGACGACACCAGCCGGAACGCCGGCACGTTCCGCAAGCCTCGTAAAGGCAAACGCAGAAAGCGGTGTTTCGTTTGCGGGTTTGCAGACGACCGTGCATCCGGCCGCGAGTGCCGGTGCAATCTTGCGCGTCAGCATCGCGTTCGGGAAGTTCCACGGCGTGATGCACGCGACGACGCCGACAGGTTGCTTGATTACGATCGTGCGCTTGTCGTTGGATGGGCTCGGAATTGTATCGCCGTAAACGCGTTTGCCTTCTTCGGCGAACCACTCGATGTAACTTGCGCCGTAGGCGATTTCACCGCGTGCCTCGGCGAGCGGCTTGCCCTGTTCGGTCGTCAGGATAACGGCGAGGTCATCCTGTGCCTCCATCATCAGTTCGAACCAGCGTCTCAGGATCGCCGCGCGCTCCTTGGCCGACTTCTTGCGCCACTCGGGCAGTGCGGCATCCGCAGCCTCGATAGCGCGTCGCGTTTCGGCCGTGCCACAGCTTGCGATTTCAAGGATCGTTTCGCCGGTCGCGGGGTTCAGTACCGGCTGCGTGTCGCCACTGTCCGAGTCGACCCATTCGCCGTTAATGTAGGCCTGCCCCTGCAGCAGGTCCTGATCGTTGAGTTGCATAGTGGCTCCGGATACACAGTGTGTTTTCTTTCATTCTAGCGCAGCGGCGGGTGGTAACGCGCCGGCGTTTTCAGATGGTGACCTGGCCGCATATGGACAGGGCTTGTGGCTCGCTCGCGGTCTAGCGCGCGGCAGCAAACAAGCGGTCGATGTCGAGGGCCGCTTCGAGGCCGGCCGCAAGTTCGTCCAGCGCGGAGTCTACGCTGGCACGATAGTTGAAACCGTCACCGTGCACACCGAACGTCGCGAGGAACTGGCGACGGTAATCATCCTCGGTCAGCAGCCCATGCACGTAGGTACCTGCAATGTTGCCGGCCACATTGCGCGCGCCTTCGGCTGCAGCGTCGATGCGAAACATCGGTCGCGCCGTATCAGGGCCTTCCGTTTCACCTGTGTGAATCTCGTATCCCGAAACCGATAGACCAGAATCTGCACAAACTGCGCTGATCGGCTGCACCTGTTTGCCGGGTGTCATTGTTGTGGTGACGTCAAGCAGACCAAGACCTTCTGCCGTGCCGGCAGCACCGTCTACGCCGCTCGCGTCCGTAATGGACGCGCCAAGCATCTGGTAACCGCCGCAGATGCCGAGCACCCGGCCACCGCGTTCAGCATGTGCGACGATGTCGCGATCCCAGCCCTGCTCACGCAGGAAAGCCAGGTCGCCAAGTGTCGACTTGGTGCCGAACAGGATGATGAGGTCAGCATCGGCCGGTATCGGTTGCCCGGGCGGAATGAAACTGAAATTAACGTTCGGATCCATGCGCAGCGGATCGGCATCATCAAAATTCGCCATGCGCGACAGCATCGGCGCAACGATTCGGACCGCGCCTGCCGCGGATGACGGTGCGTGCAATGCGGCGACAGCATCCTCGGCGGGTAGCCGCGTTGTTGCGGGCAGCCACGGTATGACGCCAAAGCATGGCCAGCCGGTGCGTTGTTCAATGTCGGTAACGCCGTCATCGAACAGTGCGGCATCGCCGCGAAACTTGTTGATCGCGAAGCCGGCAATCATGGCGGCATCGTTCGGGTTGATGACGACCTTGGTACCGACGATGCTGGCGATAACGCCGCCGCGCTCGATATCCCCGAGCAGGCAAACCGGCACATCCGCTGCGACCGCAAAACCCATGTTCGCAATATCGCGACTACGCAGGTTGGTTTCGGCGGGACTGCCGGCACCTTCCACAATCACGAGCTCGTATTGTTCGCGCAGCCTGTTAAAGCTGTCGAGTACCGGTTCAAGCAGTTTGTCACGCGAACCCATGTAGGCAGCGGCTTCCATCGAAGCGAGCGGCATGCCATGCACGACGACCTGCGAGATGCGATCCGTCTCCGGCTTCAGCAACACCGGATTGAGATCGACATGCGGTTCAACGCCGGCGGCGATTGCCTGCACGGCTTGTGCTCGACCGATTTCGCCGCCGCCGGCGCAAGCGGCTGCGTTGTTGGACATGTTCTGTGGCTTGAACGGGGCGACACGGATACCGCGCTGCCGCGCAACCCGGCACAGGCCCGCGACAATGACGGACTTTCCGACGTCCGAGCCCGTACCCTGAATCATGATCGCGCGAGCGGTCATGACGTGCCGAGCAGGCGAATGTCGAAACCGATGTCGTCGTGTGAAACCTGCACGTCGATGCCGTAGACATCGGCGATCCGGTCGGCCGTCAGCGTCTCTTGCGGCGTGCCGTCAGCAACGATGCGGCCTTCTTTCATCCAGACGAGTCGATCGGCGATGCGTGCGGCCATCGAAACTTCGTGCAGCACGACGAGCGTTCCGCCGCCGTTGTCGACAAACTGCCGAATCAGGTTGGCAACCCGCAGCTGGTGGCGCGGGTCGAGCGCGGCAACGGGCTCGTCCGCGATAAGCAGCGGTGCTTCGGTCGCGAACGCCCGCGCGAAGTGCACCCGTGCGAGTTCACCGCCCGACAGGCTGTCGGCGCTGCGCTCGGCGAGTGATTCGAGATCGCATGCCGTGATCGCACGCTCGACAGCCGCCTGGTCTTTCTCACCGAGGCGGCCGAGCGCTGCGCCGTGTGCGAAACGCCCCAGGGCAATGACATCACGAACGCGGTTTGGCCAGGCAAGCGGGCGGCGCTGCGGCAGGTAGGCAATCTGACGCGCGCGTTCATCGGCTTTAAAACTGGTAACGTCGCTGCCGTCGAGCTGGCTGCTGCCGCTCTCGGTTGCAACCAGGCCGAGTAACGCGCGCAGTAACGTGGTTTTGCCGGCGCCATTCGGGCCGAGAATCGCGACGACTTCGCCAGCCCGAACCGTGAGCGATGCGTCGTCGAGCAACATGGCATCGTCAACAACAACACGCAGTTTGTTGGCGACGAGCTCAGTCACTCGTCACCCGCCTTTGCACTGCAATCCAGATAAAGGCCGGCGCACCGATGAGTGCCGCGACGACGCCGAGCTTCAGTTCCGACGCAGTCGGCAGAATTCGTACGCCGATATCGGCAAGCACAAGAATCAGCCCGGCCAACAGTGCACTCGGCACCAGGCTGCGCGCCGGGTCGTGATTGACGAGTGGGCGCACCAGGTGCGGTGCAACGATGCCGACAAAGCCGATGGCGCCCGCTACCGCGACTGAGGCACCCGTCGCGATACCGGCGCCGAGCACGACGAGCAGCCGCTGTCGGCGCAGGTTCAGGCCGGCACCGGCAGCGGCTTCCTCACCGAGCGTCAGCGCCGAAAGTCCACGGCGGGAAGCAAACAGGATGCCGATGCCGAGCAGCACAAACGGTAAAACGATGTAGAGATCTTCAAAACTCTTGTTCGCAACCGAACCGAGCAGCCAGTTGATCATTTCGAATAGAGAAAACGGATTCGGCGCCATGTTAAGCAGCAGTGACATCGCGGCTGCCGAAAAACTGGAAAGGCCGACGCCGAGCAGGATCAGGACGACGACAGACTGGATACGCATCGCCGCGAGCGCGAGTACAGCGGTTGCGGCCAGCGCACCAACGATGGCGTAAATCGGCACGAGGTAGGCCGATGCGGCGGCGAAGCCGTAGTAAAGCGCAAACGTTGCCGACAAGGATGATGTTGCGGTAACACCTAGTACCCCGGGCTCAGCGAGCGGATTGCGCAACAAACCCTGCAGCGCGGCACCGCTGGCACCGAGACAAGCACCGACGACAAACGCTGCAAGCGCGCGCGGCAGCCGAATCTGCCAGACGACCACCGAGTCGGCGGCTGACGATTGGCCGAACAATGCGGCAACAACGCGATCGAACGGCAACGGCGTTGAGCCAAGCAGGCAGGCGGCAAAGATCGCCACAGCACTGGCAACGATCAGTCCAGCGAACAGTGTTTTGCTGTTCATTCGGACGCCTCTGCCTGCGGCAGCGCCGCAATAGTTTCGATAGCGTCCATAAGAAACCAGCCACCGCACGAGGTCCAGGCGCCCTGTAAGCGGGCGGTTGGCCGGTCTGCCATTTGTCGCTTGGCCACCGGATGTCTCGTCGCACTCCATTGCGCCGGGCGCTGTGCGTCTTCGTCAAAGAACGCACCGGCAATCGCGTCGGGCTGTTCGTAAGCAAAACGTTCCAGCGGTATCGCCTGCCAGCCGGGTCGCGTTGCGTAGTTGTCAAATCCGGCAGCAAGCAGCATTTCGTGGATCAATGTGCCGGGACCGCTCGTAACGCCGGTTGGTGTCATGTAAATGGCTTTGCCGCGTTTGCCCTGCGCCTGCACAGCCTCGAGACGTTGATCGAAATCAGCGACGAT
>JBCAZN010000112.1:0-7407 GCA_038533035.1 Pseudomonadota bacterium | reverse complement strand
CAGTTCCTCGTAAAACTCGTCGGTCGTAATGCTGACCTTGTCGAGATAACCACGATCACCGAACTGGATGCGGCACGGCACCATGTGGATGTCGAGCCGTTCCATATCGGCATCCGGGATGTCGGCCGCCGAGTCCGTGATGACGGCGAACCTTCGCCCACCGTCGTGTGTGGCATGTTGCTGGCGATGCATGTCGTCGGCTTTCTGGCCAACGACTTTGCCAAACGCTGCCGCGGTTTCAAAGACGGTGTCGGGCTCGTCAACGTGAATATGGATCTTGGCCTTGCGCTTGCTGCCGGCAAGTACGAAGGAGTCGCCGAGTGGCGCAAGGGCTTCACGTAACTTGCGGCGATCAATGTCCTCGCCCGTAACGAGGCACTCGGTGCAGAAACGATACTGCGATTCGTTGTCCGTTTCGGCGAACTCGACCGGCGCTGCAAATTCGTCGGACAGTTCGATGTCGGGCATCGGTTCGATTTCGCCGCTTTGCAGGTAGTCGCTAAAACCAGCGATCAACTCGGCGAACCCTTTCGCACCGGCGTCAACGACGCCTGCCTTGCGTAACACGTCGAGCTGCGTCGGCGTCGCGGCCAGCGCTTCTTCGACGCGTTCGCATGCGGCGCTGAACAAACTGGCGAAGTCTTCTTCGGGGTCGTTGGTGACGCGGTGGTCCAGGCATCGTGCGAACGCGGCGATAACCGAGAGAATGGTTCCCTCGCGCGGCTCCGACAGCGCGTCGTGCGCGTATTCACTGCCCGTGCTGGCTGCCTTGGCAAACGTATAGGTCGTGAATCGTGTGTTTTCGCCGGCCGCGTCGCTCATGCCCTGGAAAAACTGCGCCATGATCGCACCGGAGTTACCGCGGGCGCCGTCGAGCAATGCGTCAGCAACGGCCGCGAGCAGCGTGCCGAGGTGCTGCTCACCGTCGCTTCGCAACACACCGAGCGCCGAGCCAAGAGAAAGGCTGAGATTGGTGCCGGTGTCGCTGTCCGCGACCGGAAACACGTTGATCCGGTTTAAGAGATCCTGCTGTCCCAGTACCCGGTGGATACCCGAAGTCAGGGCTGCGGCGAAACGATCACCGTCGATGACATCATTGGCTGACAAATGCGCGCCCGTTACTCGCGCGGCAGCAGGAAGGTTTCGCCCTGGTGATCCAGCACGGCGCCTTCCGGCGTGATTTCATTCACCAGCGGGCCTTCGGTAATGCGAGCACCTTCGCGGTACTTTGACATGTTGATAAAGACGAAGCGGTCGGCCGGTGTGTCGCTGAACACGTGGATGTCGAGATGCAGGGGCGGTAGCGATACACGCCCGGCAGCAACGACCTCCTGCAAAGTGGGATAGATCTGCGAGGTGTCGATTGATGTCGCGTCCTGGGTCACTACGACGGGCTGCAATGCTGCTCGCTCTGGTTCAGGTGTTGCAACAGGTTCGCTGGCTACCTGCTCCGGAAGCTCACGTTGAGCCGCCGCAACGCGGTCGCTGAAGGATGGTTCAGCGGACGGACGCTGTTGCTGAATCGGCGTCGGTACCGGCTGTGCCGGTGGACTGGCGTCCGGTCGCATGAAAAGGCCGGCCAGGACGGCCAGATTGATCGCGAGCAGCAAGCCGACCAGCCACAGCCAGCGCGGCGTCGATGTTTCACGTTCGCTGGTTGGCACGCCGGCAAACTCGGCCGGCCCCTGCTGCTGGCGCTCGTTCTCGGATTTGCGGAGTGCATCAAGAATAAATGACATGGGTCAGTCTCTCGCAAGCCGCGGGGTTGCAAGCCGTGGCGTACCGTCCGCGCCAAGCAGGGAATTGATAACGATCTGCGTCTGCTGGCCCGCCAGGCCGTCAACATCAAGACGATAGTCGCGCTGAAAATTGCGCACCAGTTGTTCCAGCTCCTGGTCGTAAACGGCCGAGTCCGGCGCCGAACTTCTGTAGCGCTCATCGATGTCAGCGAGGCTCTGCCGCAGCCACAACACTTCGTTACCCGTCGCACCGGGCATGAGCGCGACCGGTTCGCCGTACGGCGGTTTCCATAGCAACATGGACTGGCCAAACCACGCATCGGCTATTTCGCTTACAGGGTGCGAGACCATGACGCCGCCAATGGAGACTTCAACTGAATCGCCATTGATCGCTGTCAGGACAACTTCATGCGAGCGCCCGTCGGCGTCGACGAGGGTCAGGATGGCGGGACGATCGAGTTGCCGCAGTCCGTTCCAGGAACCTCGTTGCGTGTGGCAAGCGAGGCCCGCGGCCGCGGCTTGCGAGCATGCCGCTTGCGGCCCGGTTGCATATTCGATTCCCCACAAGTCAAACAAGGACGCAAACGCATAGTCTGGCGTCGTCAGCTCGCCGGCCAGCGTGAGTGCTTCGACCAGGGTCGGCTGCGGCTCGGGTGGTTCTGCGTCAATCGTCGGTGCTGATTCTGCAATTTGTCCTGCAATTTGTTCGGGCTCAGCAACGGGGTCAGCAACGCTTGCAACGACGGACTCAGCGACGGGTTCAATTATTGGCTCAGGCCCTTGCGCGACATACCAGGTCCCGGCGGCAATGACGGCCACGCCGACAATTGCCGCGGCGATGGCGGCGTAGTGTGACGTGGGCCGGCGTTCGAGTTCACCCGATACCTCCGCTGCCGCACGGCGGATCAGCCGCGCCGTAACGCGCCGCGATCCCAGGGCATAGGCGCCCAGCAAGGCGCGGTCGCAAATGACGTTGATGAGTCGGGGTACGCCCTGTGACAGGCGATAAATTTCGCGCTTGGCCCCGGCATCAAAAACCTCGCCGAGCGCTCCGGCGACCCGCAAGCGATGTTCGATGTACTGCGCCGCCTCGTCGCGAGTCAGCGGCTCCAGGTGGTAGCGCCCGGTTATCCGTTGCGCCAGTTGCCGCAGATCGTTGCGCGCCAGCAGTTCGCGAAGTTCAGGCTGGCCGATCAATATGATCTGCAATAGTTTCTGTTTCGCGGTTTCGAGGTTGGTCAGCAGTCGCACCTGCTCGAGCACGGCCGGCGACAGGTTCTGCGCTTCGTCAACGACGAGAATGGTGCGACGGCCCTCAGCGTGTGCGCTCAGGAGATGCTGGTTCAGGGCATCGGTCAGTGCTTTAACGCTGCCCTTGTTATGCGGCACGTCAATATGCAGTTCTTCGCAAATCGTCGCGAGAAACTCCACGACCGACAACTGTGGATTCAGCACGACCGCAACGTCGGCGTTCTCCGGCATGCGGTTCAACAGCAGCGTCCGCACGAGCGTGGTTTTGCCGGTGCCGACTTCGCCTGTGAGCTGGATAAAACCACCGCTCTCGGTGACACCATAGACGAGGTGCGCAAGCGCCTCACCGTGCCGCTCACTCATGAACAGATAACGCGGGTCCGGCGTTATCGAGAACGGTTTTTCGTTGAGTCCGAAAAAGCTGGTGTACATCGTCCTGATTCTACCCCAATCACTGCCGCTTCAAGGTGCTGGCGCGGCTCATAGAGAAGCTGCCGAACTTGTCGCGGATCTCGTCGACCGTCGAATCGACGACCGAATTGTCCTCGACGGGGTCTGTCGCAAACAGGTCCGGTTGCGTTGCCGGGCCCAGTTTCGCACCGCCAACACCGAGCAGCCGGATTTTGGCACCCGGGTTCTCGGCCAGCCAGGTAGCGACCAGGTCTCGCGCAATGGCGTAAATCTGGTCGGTGTTGTCGGCCGGCGGCTGAATCGCCCGTTGCCGGGTATAGGTGCTGAAATCGGCCTTGCGGATCTTTACCTGGATCGTTCCGGCGGCGAGCGACGCTTTGCGCAGGCGGGCAGCCGTGCGTTCGGTCAGGCGCAACAGTTCGCGATCAACATCGCCCGGATCGGAAAGGTCCGTGTCGTAGGTTTCTTCGGCGCTGATCGATTTTTCACCGCGTTCCGATACCACGGGCCGGGCGTCAATGCCGCTGGCGCGGTCGCGAGTCTTCTGTGTAAACCGTCCAAAGATAGGTTCGAGATCGCGGTCGTCTGCAAATCGCAGGTCACGCACAGTGCGCACGTCGATCCTGTGCAGTCGCTGCAATGTTTTCTTGCCGATTCCCGGAATGACGGACACCGGCAGCGGATCAAGTATGCGCGAGTAGTCATCCGGCATCACGACACAAAGCCCGTCGGGCTTGTCGAGGTCTGATGCGATCTTGGCGACCAGCTTGTTCTGGGCAACACCCACTGACGCGGTCAGTTCGGTAGCCTCGCGGATGCGGCGCTTGACGTCTTTTGCAATGTCGACGGGCGTGCCAAACAGTCGCACACTCGCCGTCACATCGAGGAATGCCTCATCGAGTGAGAGTCCTTCGACGAGCGGCGTAAACTCCCGGAAAATCGTGAAGATCTCGTTGGATGCGTCCTTGTAATGCGACATGCGTGGTTTGACCCTGACCAGGTGATCGCAACGGCGATTGGCTTCGGCCATGGGCATCGCGGAGCGAATGCCAAACTTGCGTGCCTCGTAGCTGGCCGCCGCAACCACGCCCCGGTTGTTGCCGCCACCCACAACAACGGGCTTGCCGCGCAGTTCCGGGTTGTCGCGTTGTTCCACCGACGCATAGAACGCGTCCATATCAACATGCAGTACGCTGCGTGCTGATGACATCGCGCTACTGACCGCGCTCGACAATGTAGCGAGCGAGCCACTCGAGCGACGCCGAGCGTGAGCCGAAGCGTTGCAATTCAGAAAGCGCGCCGGATAACAATTCGTCACAGCGTTGTCGCGCCACAGGGACACCAAACAGTGCGGGATACGTCGCCTTGCCGAGCGCAACGTCAGAGCCAGCCGGCTTGCCGATGACATGCGTCTCGCCCTCGATGTCGAGAATGTCGTCCTTGATCTGAAACGCAACCCCGATGGCGCGCGCGAAGCGGTCGAGCGCGGCATGCTCGTCGTTATCGATGTCATCGCTGAGCAAACAGGCAGAAACGATCGCAGCATGAATCAGCGCGCCGGTTTTCAGCGCGTACATGTGCTCGAGTTCGGCGGCGGTCAGCGACTGGCCCTCGGCGGACAAATCGATTGATTGCCCGCCGGTCATGCCCAGTGACCCACAGGCATCGGCGGTGAGCTGTACGAGTGCCGCCCGGGTACCGGGAGAAACACCCTCGACACGCGCGAGCACCGAGAACGCGAGCGGCTGCAGCGCGTCGGCCGCGAGTATGGCCGTGGCTTCATCGTACTGTACGTGCACCGTCGGTTTGCCGCGACGCAGATCGTCGTCGTCCATCGCGGGCAGGTCGTCGTGAACGAGCGAGAACGCATGAATAAGTTCGAGCGCGACAGCGGGCGCATCGAGCAAGTCTGCGTCGACGCCCAGGCACTCGCCCGTTGCATAGATCAGGAGCGGGCGCACTCGCTTGCCGCCGTTGAACACGGCGTAGCGCATGGCTTCGTGCAGGCGCACAGGCGTTTCATCAGCAGGCGGCAGTGCCTCGTCGAGGCGCGCATCCACGCGGCGGGTGTAGTCGGGGATGCGGTCTTTGAAATCGTGCGACAAGGTCGGTCTATCGGGTTCAACAGGGCCATGTAGCCTACACGAAATCGGCCTCGGGAGGCGCCTCCGGCTGGGCTATAATTCGCGTCCTTTTTGGACGAATTCTGGCAGGGACCCGATGCGGGCGACGGCGACAGCGCAACCGAACATTGCGCTCATCAAGTACTGGGGTAAACGCGATCTCGAGCGTAACCTGCCAGCGGTCGGTTCGATATCGATCACGCTTGCCGACCTAAGTACGACAATGGCCGTCGAATTTGACGAAGACCTCGGCGACGATCAGCTCGAGGTCAATGGCGAGCAGAATTCGCGCATGCTGCCGCGCGTCAGCCGCTGTCTCGATTTTGTGGCGGGTGCGAACCGGTCGAGAGCCAACGTTGTCAGCGAAAGCAATTTTCCGATCGCCGCCGGGCTCGCCTCCTCGGCGTCGTCCTTTGCAGCGCTGACGGTTGCGGCCGCGGCGGCGATTGACCGCCACGCTACGCGCGAACAGCTGGGACAGCTGGCCGGGCAGGCCTCGGGGTCGGCGGCGCGATCGCTCTACGCCGGGTTCGCCGAACTCGCCAACGACGATGACGCGATCCGGCTGCACGCACTGCTCGAGCCTGACGAATGGCCGCTGCAGGTTGTTGTGGCGGTAACGGACACCGGACCGAAAGCAATCGGTTCGACCGAGGCGATGGAGATCAGCCGGCAGACGTCGCCTTTTTACGCCAGCTGGGTTGCCGATCAGGATAAAGACCTCGCGGTCGCGAGAGAGGCGATCGCAGCCAGAGACTTCACGGCGCTTGCCGCAATTTCCGAGCACAACTGTTTGAAGATGCACTCGATCATGTGGGCATCGCGACCGCCGACGGTGTTCTGGAACAGCGCCACGCTAAATTGCCTGCAAACGATTCGGCGGCTGCAAGCGGACGGTGTGAGCGTGTTTTTCACAATCGATGCCGGGCCACAGGTAAAAGCGGTGTGTCTGCCACAGCACGTCGACGCGGTTAGCGATGCGCTGCGTGCGACGGACGGTGTCCGCGAAATCATGACAACGGGGTTGGGCGCCGGTGCGCGCCTGGTTAACCAGTGACCGCTTCTGCCAGCGCGCCGGGGAAAGTTGTTCTGAGCGGCGAGTACGCCGTGCTCGACGGCGCGCCTGCGATTTGCATGGCCGTGGATCGCCGCGCGAACGTAACGATTGAAAATGAACCAACGGAGGCCATCGAGCCTTCATCGCTGGTGTTGACGATCATGCGTGCGGCCGGTGTCAGCGTTGTGCCGCACTGTGATACCAGTGCGTTCTCAACGCCGGCGGGCGAGAAGCTGGGGCTGGGATCGAGTGCGGCCCTTACGGTGGCCATGCTGGCCGCATTTGACGGCAAGCAACCCGAGCTCGGACGCGCAATTGCGGCGCATCGCGAATGGCAGGGCGGCAGCGGCAGCGGCGCGGACATTGCATGCAGCCTGCACGGCGGTTTAATCGAGTACGCAATGGAAGATGCGGAGGTGTCACCGATCGCATGGCCTGAGGGACTGGAATTCAGGCTGCTGTGGAGCGGGGCGCCGAGCAGTACCGGCGAAAAACTTTCACGGCTTGCTGGCATAGCCCGGCGGCCGTCTGCCGATCACCTGGTGACGCAGGCAGATAGCGTGGCGGCAGCCTGGCGCAGCGGCGATGCATACAAGGTGTTGTCCGCCTACGGTGAATACACCGAAACCCTGCGGGCATTCAGTGTTGACCACAAGCTTGGCATCTTCGATGCTGGGCACGATGAGATCGTCGATGCTGCGACCGCGGCAAATATTGTTTACAAGCCCTGTGGCGCTGGCGGCGGGGACATTGGTATCGCCCTGTCGACGAATGCCGCCGCAGGGCTTGTAAACAATATTTGCCGCGGTCGCAGCATCGACGATCT
>JBCAZN010000111.1:0-7437 GCA_038533035.1 Pseudomonadota bacterium | reverse complement strand
CGACTCATGCGCGCGAACCAGACAATCGAAGTGCAGAAACAGCAATCCACCAAGCGCAAGCTCGATACGGCGGTCTCTTTCGGTACCGCCATTCTTGGCGCTGTGCTGGGACGCAAGAAGATTTCGTCATCGTCCGCCTCAAAGATGGGCACCGCGATCAAGACGGCATCGAGCGCTCGCAAAGAGGCGGCCGACGTCAAGCGCGCTCAGGAAGTCGCTGCAAAGGTCAAAACGGACATGGCCGAACTCGAGCAATCGCTGCAGCTGGAACTGGATGAACTTGATACCAAGTTTGATGCGCAGACCGAGGAGCTCAGCGAAATTGTCGTGCGCGCGAAAAGCACCGACATTCATGTCGCGGTGACGGGGCTGGTCTGGCTACCGTATACACCCGGCGAGAATAATCGCCTGCGCCCGGCCTGGTAAGCAGCGGCTTTTAATCGCCTGCACAGGCGCCGGCGTAGGCCTTATCGACGTTCGCGTTTTCTAGCTGGCACTCGTTGTCATAGGTAGCGCCGTCCATGCCGCAGACGGGCAGGTAGTCAGGCGGGCAGTTTTCGCCCATGCTGTCGCACACGCCGGCATACTCGATTTTCGCGCCCATTCGCTCCGCGTAGCAGGCGTTGCCGTAGGTTAGTCCGTTGAAACCACAAACGGGTACGAACAGTCGCGGGCAGGCGCGCTTGTTGCAAACGCCCTCCGTGAAGTTCTGGATACCGGCAGCCTCACCAACGCAGGCATTGCGGTAGGTTTTACCATCTTCACCACACACCGGGGCAAACACCTCCGGGCAGTTCTCGAGGTTGCAGACGCCCTTGCGTTGCACCAGGATGCGCTCTGCGTCCGCCTCGCACCGATTGATATACGTGCGGCCATTCATTCCGCACACCGGATCTTCGTAACTCGGGCAGCCGTTCACGGTGCACTCGCCAAGCCCCGCGATTTCCGTCTGTGACTTGTTGGCGAAACACTCGTTGATAAAAGTGTTGCCGTCGACGCCGCACACCGGGTCATAGATCTCCGGACACGCGTCACCATTCTCGGACGCGCACATGCCGGCGCTCGCAACGTCGACACCATTCGCCGTTGCCACGCAGTCGTTGCTGTAGGTCACGCCGTCTACCCCACACACCGGGTCATACTGCTGCGTACAGGCCATCTCTTCTTGCGCCAGCAGCAGCGCCGCCGACCCATTGCCCGACGTCGAAAACAGGCTGTCGCGGTCTACCTGCTGGGCAGCCGCCCACTGCGGCAGAAACAGCAGGATTGACGCCAGGAGGATCGACACCTTGATCAGGAATGTCACGGCTACCTTGTTCGGAAACTGGGTCACTGACACCTCGTTTTTGTGGCGGGTTGCATCAGGAACATTAGAGCCTCGTGGTCGGTGTCGGTTCAACGGAATCCTGAAAACTCAGGGCGAGCTTAGCAGCTCGCTGACGCTGACAAGTCGATAGCCCTCGGCTTCCAGGCGCGGCAGCGCTTCTTCGAGCAGGGCCAGGGTCGCCGGATACGGATGCCCGATTGCGACGACCGCGCCGCGCTGGTCGGCGAGCTTCTTCATGCGCTCGAACTCGCGGGCGACTGTCGCCGGATCACGATCCGGATCCAGGAACACGTCCCGCTTGCGGGCGCTGACGCCGACTTCGCGGGCAAGTTGCAACGCAACGCTTTCATGGGTTGTGTAGCTGTCGATGAAGAACAGGTTATCGCGCGCGCGAATCTCCTCCATGAGCCAGCGCATGTGGCCCGGGTGGCGGGTCAATAAACTGCCGCGATGATTGTTCACGCCAACCACATGCGGCACGGATGCCAGCGCAGTTTCGAAACTCTTCTGAAACTGCACGCGGCTCATGTCGAGGTGAATGCCGGCCGGTTCATTCTCAGCGTTGTCCGGACGCGCCTGCAGTGGCAGATGCAACAGGACATCCTTGCCGTGATTGTTGGCGAGCCGTGCCAGCGACTGCGCACGCGGTGCTCCGGGAATAACGGCGTACGCAACCGGGCCGGGCAGCGCAATGGCGCGCCGGCCCGCATCGAACCGGTAGCCGATGTCATCGATAATGATAGCGATACGCGGCGCGTCGACGGCAACAGTGCTCGACGCCAGCATCATTACGAGCGTGGCTGTAAGGCCCCTGAGCCAGGTCATCGGTTGTCGCTACGCATCACCAGGCGAGGTTGCAATTGCTGCATCGCCGCGGCCAGTTGTTTGTCGGCCTCGCGATCAAGAATGCCGCTCAGACTGACATCGGGAAATCCGGGCGTGTCATCGACAGAAACGTCCGGCGTTATGCCGACGTCCTGAATCGAGTCGCCTGACGGTGTGTAGTAGCGGGACGTCGTCAGCTTGATCGCTCGTCCTTTCGATAACGGCATAACGGTCTGAACCAGTCCCTTACCGAACGTTGCCGTGCCCACTACCGTGGCTCGGCCATGGTCCTGAAGCGCGCCAGCGACGATCTCGGAAGCCGATGCTGAACCGCTGTTCACCAGCACCACAATCGGCGCGCCATCGAGAATGTCGCCGCGATGCGCTGAGCGCGTGAAGCGCGACTCCAGCGAGCGCCCGTCTGCCGAGACGATCACGCCGGAGTCCAAAAACAGGTCCGATACATCGACCGCCGAATCGAGTACGCCACCGGGATTGTCCCGCAGGTCGAGGACCAGGCCGTCGAGCATGCCGCCGTAGGCGTCTTGCAAATCGTCAACCGCGGTCGACAGTTCGCGGGCGGTGCTCTCGGTAAACTGGCTGAGTCGCACGTAACCGAACGACGGACTTAAAAACTCGTTATGTACGCTCGCCATGCGAATGATCTGGCGACGAATGTCATAGTCAATCGCCTCGTCATCGCGCATGACGGTCAGGCGAACCTCGGAACCGGCATGACCGCGCAAACGCGCGAGCGTGTCGCGCCGCTCACCGATAACCACGGGTTCGCCGTCTACCGCGAGCAGCTCATCGCCGCGGCGGATGCCGGCACGCGCGGCGGGCGAGCCCGCAATCGGCGTGATAACGCGTACCGCACCGTCAACCTCGGCCACCTCGATACCAACACCCGTATAACTGCCCGTCGTGCTGATGCGTATGTCGCGATACTCGCTTGCACTCAGGTATTCGGAATGGGAGTCGAGGTCCTCGACCATGCCGCGGATCGCGCTTTCCAGCAGTTCGGCATCGTCGATGGGTTCGACATAGTCGCGCTTCACGCGCTCGAGCACCTCGGCGAACAGCTGCGCCTGCTCCAGGGCCAGTTCTTCCTTGGTCGGGGCCGTCTGGTTACCGATGAGTCCACCGCCGATAGACAGGCTGACGCCCATCACGACACCGATAACTACGACCAGTATTGCTCTTATTTTCAGTGACATACGTTAGTTCCTGTGCCCCGGCGTTTTGGCTCTTGTGGCACGTCGATCGACCTTATCACACATTTTTGCGCAATTATGAGGCGCACAACAATAATCCATAAAGGGGCAGACTCTTGCCGGTTTCAAGGGTTCACCGCGTCAGGCGGGCGGCAAGGTTTCGCCTAGCTGCCGGGTCGCCGCGTCACCCACTGTCGCGGGTTAACCGGGCTCGCGCCGCGCCGCAGCTCAAAATACAGCGCGGCTTGCGACTGGCCGCCGCTGTCGCCTACCGTGGCGATCACGTCGCCGGGTGCCACCCAGTCGCCGGCGTTTTTCAGAATCGTTTCGTTGTAACCGTACAGCGTCATATAGCCCTCGCCGTGATCCACGATGACGAGTAGTCCCATCCCTGCGAGCCAGTCAGCGAACGCGACGCGGCCGTGATAAACGGAACGTACCTCGCGTCCGCGTGGCGCGGCCAGGACGACACCGTTCCAGCGGATGCTGCTGCCCACCCTGGGTTGGCCGAAATCGTGTAACAGGGTGCCGGCGACCGGCCAGGTCAGCTGTCCTTTGTGGCTCGTGAATGGCTGCTCGGAGCTAATCGGGTAGTCGGACAGAATGCTCGTAAGCTCGGCGATCAGCCGCGTCAGGTCCTCTTCCTGTGCCGCCAGTCGCTGCACCTCGCGACCGCCGTCGGCCAGTCGTTGCCGTAATTCGGTCAGCAACACCTGGCGCTCTTCCTGCGACGCATTCAGCCGACCCAGCTCTGCATAGCGTGTGTCGGCGAGCGACTTCAAACGCGCCTCCTCGGCCGCAATCTCGGCACGCAACTCCTCGAGGCGCCGAATCTGTTCCGTCACATCGGCAATATTTGCGGCGCGATAGTCGTTGAGGTAACGGTAATACCCCATGACGCGCCCGAGCGTGGCGGGATCTTTCTGGTTGAGCAGTAGTTTGATCTTTTCCTGGCGGCCGCTCATGTAGGCCGTGCGGATCTGCGCGGCCAGTTCCTCGGACTCCGCGTCGAGATGCGCCTCGCGCTCGTCCAATTCGGCGTCCAGTGTCGCCTTGCGACTTCGCGTTCTTTCCTGCTGCCGTGTGATCTCGCGCATGCGCTGCCGCTGTGTTGCGATTTCGACTTCGATCTCCTGCAGTTCGCCGGTCAGCCGGTCGCGATCGCGGGCAGCCTCATCCATGCGCTCTTTGAGATCGCTGATCTGTTGCCGCACCGCCTCGAGCTCCTGCTCCTTGATCTGCGCAAGCTCGCCCTCCTGTGCCACAACTGGCAAGGTAAGAAACAGCAGGAAAAGCGACGGTGGCAGCAATAAGCGTGTCATGGCCGCCGATTCTAGAGACTTCCGAAGGGTATTTCCTGCCGTACAAACGGGTATAATGCGCCGTTCGAACCATTACCGCGGCGCCGGCTCCGGCGCGCCAGAAAGAGCTCCATGGACAGATTTCTCGAATTCACGGGCAACCACACGTTGCTGGTGCTGGCATTGATGGCCAGCTTCTTCCTGCTCGTATTCACCGAACTGCGGCGCAAGGCCAGCGGCATGATCAACATCGAGCCAATCGATGCCGTGAAACTGATCAATAACGACGCGGTTGTCATCGACCTGCGCAGCGCCGAGGCTTACTCGCGCGGCCATATCGTGGGTGCGCGCAGCATTCCGGCCGATGAGCTCGAAGCAAAGCTGGCTTCGCTTGAGGGCGTCAAGTCAAAGCCGGTCGTTACGGTGTGTGACACGGGAATCTCATCGACACGTGCGATAAACCAGCTGCGCAATGCCGGCTTTGAAAGCGCGTACGGTGTGAAGGGCGGCATGAACGGCTGGAGCCAGGCCGGTTTGCCGGTGGTCACAGGCAAGAAGACCAAGTCCAAGTCCAAGGACAAGAAAAAGAAAAACAAGAACAAGCCGAAAAAGTGAGTGAACCAGCGAAAGTCACGGTATACGGTAATCGCACCTGCCCGTATTGCGGGGCCGCGCGCATGCTGCTGACGAAGAAGGGCGTTGAATTCGAAGATATCGTCATCACTGATGATGACTCACTGAGAGAAGAGATGCTTAAGCGCAGCGGCGGTCATTCAGTACCGCAAATTTTCATCGGCGACACCCACATTGGTGGGTTTGACGAGCTATGCTCACTGGATAAGTCGGGTGAGCTGGATACACTGCTTGCGGACTAGCGCAGGCAGTCACCATAGAACTCTAGATAGGAAAGACCATGGCAGAGGAAAAAGGCGCAGAGAAGCGCTTATCGATCGGCAAGATTTACCTGAAAGACTTCTCGTTTGAGTCACCGCAGTCGCCGGCTGTGTTTAAACAGGGTGACTGGAACCCGAAGACGGACCTTAATCTGCGCAGCGCGCACACCGACCTGGGTGATGACCAGCACGAGATTTGCCTGACCATCACCGTCGAAGCAAAGGCCGAAGAAAAAACGCTATTCCTGGTCGAGTTGCAGCAGGCTGGTATTTTTGAGATCGCCGGCTACGAAGGCGATGAGCTCGGCGCGATTATCGGCAGCTTCTGCCCGAACATCCTGTTCCCGT
Source organism: Pseudomonadota bacterium (assembly GCA_038533035.1). Taxonomy (GTDB): domain Bacteria; phylum Pseudomonadota; class Gammaproteobacteria; order Steroidobacterales; family Woeseiaceae; genus UBA1847. The sequence goes on along the minus strand of JBCAZN010000111.1, from coordinate 1,529 downwards.
ATGCCCGCGAGTCGATTGCCTCGCTGGTTCAGAAAGGTGGCTTTCCGGAATTCCTGCTGCAGCCGATCAATTTTGACGCGCTGTACATGCAGGCAAAGGCGCAACAAGCCGCCGGCGAAGCCGAAGGCGTGGAGAAGCACTGATAAGCGATTCGCCACAAACGATTGCCGTCATCGGCGCCGGGTCGTGGGGCACGGCGCTCGCGCTGCAGCTTGCGCGCAGCGGCAACCAGGTGCGGCTCGGTGGCGTTGTCGAGCTCGACCTGCTCGAGAAAATGGTTGCCGACCGTGAAAACCAGCGCTACCTCCCCGGCATCGCGTTTCCCGATAACATGATTGCTTGCCCGGACTTGGCCGACTGTCTAAATGGCGCGCGCGACGTCCTGGTCGTAGTGCCCAGTCATGGCTTGCGTGACACGCTAAGCCAGATCAAACCCTTGCTTAATGCTGACTCACGAGTCTGCTGGGCGACCAAAGGGTTTGAACTGCACAGCGGCAAACTGCCGCACCAGGTTGCCGGCGAAGTGCTCGGCGATGCGCTGCCCAAGGCCGTGCTGTCCGGCCCGACGTTTGCAAAAGAAGTTGGCGAAGGGCTGCCCACGGCGATGACGGTCGCCTCGAACGACGACGAGTTTGCGATGGCAATCGCGTTGGCTCTGTCTGGCGAGAACTTCCGCGCGTATACATCGGACGACTTTGTCGGTGTGGAAGTCGGCGGCGCCATCAAAAACGTACTCGCGATTGGCGCCGGTATGTGCGACGGCCTCGGCTTTGGCGCGAACGCGCGGGTCGCGCTCATTACACGCGGCCTTGCCGAAATGATGCGCCTCGGCACCGCGCTCGGTGCAAAACGGGAAACCATGATGGGCCTCGCGGGTATGGGTGATCTTGTACTTACCTGTACCGACAACCTGTCCAGGAACCGCCGCATGGGCCTCGCACTGGCTGCCGGTAAAACCATCGAAGAGGCGCAGGAAGAAATCCAGCAAGTTGTCGAAGGCGTGCTTGCCGCCGAAGCCGTGAAAGAAGTGGCAGAAGATCTCGGCATCGAGATGCCGATCTGTCACCAGGTCTATCGCATCCTGTATGAGGGGGTTTCGCCACGCGAAGCCGTCGGCGAACTCATGGGACGGGAAATCACGTCGGAGTAGCGCTGCCCGCGAAGCCGAGCTGACGCCAGGCTTCATAAACAACAATCGCTGCCGCATTTGATAGATTCAGGCTGCGGTTTCCTTTTTGCATCGGCAAACGCAGGCGGTGGCCATCCGGCAGACTGTCGAGCACGCTTTGCGGCAGGCCGCGCGTTTCCGGGCCGAACAACAACGCATCGCCACGCTGATACTCAACCTCGTCATAACGCATCGAGTTGCGCGTGCTCAGCGCGAACACGCGTGGCGGTCCCACTGCGGCCAGGCAATCATCCAGCGACGCATGCGTTTGCACATCGACAAATTCACGATAGTCGAGACCCGCGCGCCGCAGCCGCTTTTCGTCGAGCTCGAAGCCGAGCGGCTCGACCAGGTGCAGGTT
>JBCAZN010000110.1:0-7468 GCA_038533035.1 Pseudomonadota bacterium | reverse complement strand
CCAAATTACGGGCTCCCCGACGAAGGCGCGCGGCGCGCAACCGGACCCGCCGGAAAACTGCTGATGCGATTAGCCGCGGGCGAAAGCTATTCGTGGGAGCCTGCCAACGAGGCTCAGGGACTCTATTGGGCGACGACCTACCCGACGTCGTCAGTTATTGAAATGTTGCGCCTGATGGACCGCGTCGACGCGAGCCTGCCGCTCGAGTCGCCACAACGCTGGCTGGTCATCTATTCAGACCAGGACGACGTGGTTTCGCCACAGGCCATCCGCGACACGCTTAAACAGGTCAATGCGCGCGACGTGCAGACGCTGCTGGTCGATACCTCGAACGACACATCACATCACGTGTTCACGGGCGACATCATGGCACCGCACTCGACGGCCGACACGGTGGCGGCGATTGTTGATTTTATTCGGCGCCCAGTGCCCTGAGGCGATCCTGGATCGGTGCCGCGCCACCGAGTGCGAGCATAATGACGAGGTCGCCTGGCTGCGCCCACGCAAGCGCGGCGTCAAACGCTTCCATTTCCTCTTCGTAGTGCCCGATGCAGGCCTCGTTCAACCCGCAGCGAACCAGCTCATCCCTGATCACATTGAATATCTCGCCGTGCTCGCGTCCGCGGTGGTAGGCGGCAAGCTCTGACACCATGACCTGGTCGAGCCCGATATTGAATGCGTCCCGGGTCATGTTGCGAATCAGGTCATCGGGCCGGTCGCCCGCCTGGCCGAAACACAACACGCGTCGCGAAGCAGGAATTGCCTGCGCCATATCGAACAACGCATGCATTGCCGCAGGATTGTGTGCGAAGTCAACGAGCACCTTGACGCCAGCGACGTCGTAAATATTGCAACGACCCGGGTTGTCGTCCTGGCTCATGGAGCACAGTCCGGCTCGAATTGAATCGAGCGCAATGCCGAGGTTGAAGGTCAATGCCGCCGCAGCAAGCGCATTGGCTACGTTGTGCTGCGCCGCCCCGCCGAGCGTGATTGGAATCTCGTCAGCGCGGCAGATGTCCGTTGTGCTGTCACCCGTAATGACTTTCAGTACGCCGTCATCAAGCACAAACGCTCTTCCGCCATTGGCGATTGCTGCAACGACCACCGCATTGCTTGCATCCAGGCTAAACCACTCGATCTCGCCGCGATGCTCGGGTGCCTTGCCAACCAGCAGCGCATCGTCGGCGTTCAGGATGAGCGTCCCGGACCGGCGTACCGCACGACTGGTCACCCACTTGATGTTAAGAAGTTCGTTGAGGTCCTGCGAACCGAAGTCGCCGAGATGATCTTCGGCAATATTCGTGATCAACGCAGCATCGGCTTTGTCGACGCCGAGTCCGCGGCGCAGCAAGCCACCGCGCGCCGATTCGAGAATCGCAACATCGACGTCGCTTTCACGCAATACCGCGCGCGCGCCGCCCGGCCCGGACCAGTCACCACGATCGATTATCCGGTCATTGACCGCTATCCAGTCCGTTGAACTCAATCCGACGTTTAATCCCGCCGCACGAACGATGTGGGTAGCGAGTCGTACCGTTGTAGTTTTGCCGTTGGTACCGGTCACGAGGCCGATCGGAATGCTGTCGTGCGCATCCCAATCGACGTCTTCCAGGAGATCCCTGGCGCCCCATGTCTTTGCGCTGCGACCGAGCCCGATGCTGACGTGGTCGTCGTCCCAAAGTAGCGGCTTTTCTCGCCGCGCGGCTGCTTCGACGAGTGCTATCAGCTCCGGGTTAGCTTCTTCGGCAGCGGATGCCAGCAGGGCCGCGACCGTTTCATCAAAGTCGGGCACCTCGACATCAACCCCGAGTTCCGCCGCGCTGACGGCGTATGCCCACTCGTTGAGCTCCGAGGCTGCATACAAGCGATCGATCGGTGAGGAAAACGCGACACTGACGCCACTAAGCAAGCGCCGCGCAACACAAACCGGCTTTGGCCATCCGAGTACTTCGTGCATGTTCAGCACATTGGCTTTCCATGCCCGCACAAACGGCTCCGACTCGTCGGGCGTGCAGCGCACATCGAGGATCGACCCGGGGCCGTCCGCGATAATGCTGGGACCTGTCAGCCGGCGAGCGTCGAGGAATTCCATGAGCGGCTAGTCAGCATCCTCGCCGCGTGCGATGCGCACGCCACGCTCGTCACTGATGATCTCGATGTCATCGCTGAACGTAAAGCCGTCAGTCGTCGGCAGGTCGATTACGGCGGCCGATTTGGTTTTCGAGTCGTCAACCTTGTCACCGGAATTGAAATAGATAATCTGTTTCCAGGTGCGTTTGATGTTGTCACCAAGAATCAATAACAGGTCACCCGTCTCGGCCAGATTGAGGCCATGCTCCGTCGCCTCCTGCTCATCCGGCACCACTTCGATTCGATCCGCCGAAACACCCATCTCAAGCAACTTATCCTTGAGCATTACTGCCACTTCATCATCACCGCGACCGCGCAAATTGTCGTCACGGCGGCAGATGAAGTGATCAAAATGCCCGCTCGCGATCGCCGCGATTTCGAGGATGTCCTCGTCGCGCCGATCGCCCGGTGCAGCAAGCACCACGATCTTGCGGCCATCGACATCAAACCGGTCGACGGTATCGCAAACCGCACGCACGGCGGCCGGGTTGTGTGCGTAGTCGAGAATGACTTTGAAGGGATGTTCGTCGTAGATATTCATACGACCCGGCGCCTGGAAGAACGACGAATCGAATGTTCGCAAGCCGTGACGAATATCCTCGAGACTTACATTCATGTTGTAAGCAAGCGCTGCGGCAAACATCGCGTTCTGCACATTGTGCATGGCACGACCTTCAACCGTTGCCGGTATCAAATGCGTCCACACGAGCGGCGTGTGGCTCTCATTGTCGTAGATGGTGATCATGTGACCGTTCATGCCCTGTTCGAGCACAAACGCCTGGCCACCCGCCTGGATATGCTGTTTCACGAGCGGGTGTGCCGGGTTCATGGTCACATAGCAAAGTCGCTCGGCTTTGGTGTAGTCAGCCATTTGCAGGCAGTGCGGATCGTCGGCGTTGAGTACGGCCGCGTCCGTCGCGATCTCGACAGGCACTCGTTTCACCTCGGCCAACTGCTCCAGCGTGTCAATACCGCGCAGGCCAAGATGATCGGCGGTGACGTTCAGGCAGCAGGCGACGTCACAAGTCTGGAAGCCGAGCCCGGCGCGCAGCATACCGCCGCGAGCCACTTCCATGACGGCCGCGTCGACCGACGGGTCACGCAGGATCATCTGTGCCGCAATGGGTCCCGTCATATCACCGGGTACCGAGAGCTTGCCATCGATATAGACGCCATCCGTCGACGTCTGGCCGACGGTATGACCTGACATTTTGAGTATGTGCGCAAGCATTCGGGAGGTAGTCGTCTTACCGTTCGTACCCGTGACAGCCGCGATCGGAATGCGGCTCGGCGAATCCGGTGGAAACAGCATATTAACGACAGCCCCGCCTACATCGCGTGGTGTGCCTTCACTGGGTGCGACATGCATGCGGAACCCGGGTCCGGCATTGACCTCGCAAATTCCGCCGCCCGCTTCGCGGTACGACTCCGTAATGTCGTTGCAAAGGAAGTCGACGCCGCCAATGTCGAGACCAATCGCCTTGATCGAGCGGATGGCCATCTCGCGGTTATCGGGATGAATAGTGTCAGTAACATCAATTGCCGTACCGCCCGTCGACAGGTTTGCCGTGGAACGCAGGTACACGACCTCACCTTTCGGCGGCACTGTGTCCTTGTCGTAGCCGAGCTTTTTGAGCAGGCGTTCCGCCTGGTGGTCAAATTCGAGACGCGTCAGCACTTTCTCGTGGCCTACGCCGCGGCGCGAGTCTTCATTGACGATGTCCACAAGTTGCTCGATCGTGTGTTTGCCGTCGCCGACGACATGACCGGGCACGCGTTTCGCAGCGGCGACCAGCTCGCCATTGATGACAAGCAGTCGATGATCGAATCCTTCGATGTAACTTTCGACGACGATTGAACGACCGTGCTCCGCCGCCTTCTCGAACGCGACTTCGACTTCTTCGGGTGACCTGAGGTTGATCGACACGCCACGTCCATGATTGCCGGCCAATGGTTTCAGGACGACCGGATAGCCAATCCGCTCCGCGCCGCGAACCGCCTGCGATGCACTGCGGACGATATATTGCTTCGGCACCGGCAGCCCTAGGTCACGGAGAATGCCGTTGGTTTCTTCCTTGTCCGACGCGAGTTCGACGGCAATATTGCTGGTGTTACCGGTGGTCGTTGCCTGGATGCGCTGCTGGTAGCGACCGTGACCGAATTGCACCAGGCTGTAATCGTTGAGGCGTAGCCACGGGATATCGCGCTCCTCGGCCGCGCGCACCAGTGACGCCGTGCTGGGGCCCAGCGCACGCCGTTGCGCCGAACGGATAAATCGATCGCGCTCCGCGGCGAAATCCCAATCGTCGCCGGGCGCCTTGTCGGACTGCAGGTCCTTCGGCAGCAAACTCTGTAAAAGCTGCAGGGCAAGGTCACTCGCGTCGAGGCCAACCGCGCGGTCCTTATACTGGAACACCATGTTGTAGACGCCTTCGCGTCCTTCAATGGATCGGGTGCGGCCGAACGTTACATCGATACCGGCGACGTTCTGCAGCTCGATCGCGACGTGCTCCATGATGTGGCCGATCCATGTGCCCTCACCTTCGCGCAGGCGGCGCACGAACCCGCCGGGCTCCTTGTAGGAGCAGCCGTGCTCGTGCAGCCCGGGCAATGCCTCAAGCAGCGGCTCGACAAAGTCCTCGCCGAGCCTGACGCTTGGCCAGTGTTCCAGTTCGCCAAGGTCGATAACGTGGCGGATAACCGGGAAATGCGCCCAGATGTTGGGTCCCACAAATACGTTGGTCGATTCGATTTTCATTGTTATGCCTGTATTTGTTGTGACTGGCGCTATTCGGGATGCGCCTCTCGCGTCGCTATATCAAAACGACCTCCCGAAACCAGAATGTGCAGTTTAACGCCGATCAGGCTCACTGGCTCGCCACGGCGCGCCCGATCCATTGAGGAATACTCGAGATCGGTCGGATCTACGATCGTAATGCCGCCGGATCCGACGACTTCGAGGCTGTCGCCAGCCTTGATAAAGGCCGCCGTATCCTCGTCAAGACCAATGCCGACCGCGAACGGGTTGTATGCGAGCGCTGTGAGGAGCCGCCCGAGGCGGTCGCGCTGGCGGAAGTGCTGGTCGATGATAAACGCGTTCGTCAGGCCGAGGCCCGGTGCGAGCGTCACCATTTCCGGGTGCGGCGTACTGCCCTCGATGCCGCCTGCATGCATGTGGCCGGCACCTCGGCTGGCGCCGCGTTCATGCCCGAGCACATGATTGCAGGCGGCGTTACGGCGACGAATCAGCTGCGACACCGCGGTACCACCGAGCGTGGTCGACAGACGCAGCTGATTGCCACCCGTCATGAACACGCCGTCGCACTTTTCGATGTACTCGACGTCGGCCCCGTTTTCGCATTCGTCGCGGGTTTCGAAAGCCAATACCCGCGCATGCTTGACGCCAATTTTGCGAAACAATTTTTCGTAGTTGCGGCCGGTATCTTCCAACTCGGATGCCGTTGGAATAATGCCGATGCGCGCCTCCTTGCCGCCACAGAGCTCGATAAAGCGGTCAAGGATTTCGGGGTTATCGAATTTTTCTTCGGCGCCGCCAATCGGGATGATAAAACCGCGATCGGTTCCGGCGATGTCGTCTGCTGGGCACATGGGCTTCTTGGGGGGGCAAAAAAGGCCGGTATTTTACACAGATTTGAGCCCTTTCTTGGCGTTATTGCGCCAAAATAGCAAGCTATGTCCGTACATAACTCACCGCTCGGCCAGGAAGCCGGCTATCCCCAGACCTATGCGCCCGAGGCGCTCTACCCGATTGCGCGCATCGATGCCCGCAATGACGCCGGTATTGGCTACTCCCTGCCGTTCGATGGCGTCGATATCTGGAATGCCTGGGAACTTAGCTGGCTCAATGACAATGGCGTGCCGCAGGCGGCCACGCTGGAGCTGCGCGTTCCTGCGGACTCGCCAAACCTTGTCGAGTCGAAATCGCTAAAGCTGTACCTGGGCTCGTTTGCGATGTCGACATTCGCCGATAGAGCGGACGTGCAGGAAGCCATTGAAACGGATCTTTCCGCCGCCGCGGGCGCGCCCGTCGTTGTCACGTTCGATTGCGATGCGGCAATTGCAGAGCTGCCCGGCAGTTGCATCGACTCCATTGCCACACAATGCGACGCGTACCACGTGAATCCGGACCTGCTTGATGCAAACCCTGAGGACGTTGTTAAAGAGTGCCTGCACACGCACCTGTTGCGCTCGCTTTGTCCGGTCACGGGGCAGCCCGACCTTGGCAGCCTGCAGGTTTGTTACAGCGGACCGCGGATCGATCCGGCCGCGTTGCTGCGCTACGTCGTTTCGTTTCGCGAACACAATGATTTTCACGAAGCGTGTGTCGAACGCATCTTTGTCGACATTCTTGAGCGCTGCTGTCCGCAGGAACTGACCGTTGCAGCGCGCTACCAGCGGCGCGGCGGCATTGATATCAATCCATTCCGGACAAACGCGGGTAATAAACCGGAGAATCGCCGGTTATGGCGACAATGAACAAGCCGGGCCGCTAGCCTTTTTCGATATCGTCGCTCGACAAATCGTGCCCCCAGTCCTGTTTTGCGGACAGGTAGCGTTTGTTGCTTTCTGTGACACCCGTGACATGTTTGACGCGCGTGATGCCGCCAACGCCAAATTCGCCAAGGTCGTTTACTTTCTTGGGATTATTCGTCAGCAGGCCGAACGGCTTGCCGCCCAGGAAATGTTTGAGCAATGACGCTGCATCGCTGAAATCGCGCGAGTCATCAGGCAAACCGAGAGAACGATTCGCCTGGTAGGTATTTTCGCCGGAGTCCTGTAAGAGGTAGGTCGCGGCCTTTGCCCACAGACCGATGCCGCGTCCTTCGTGGCCCGCCATATAAACCAGCAGCCCACCACCCGCCGCGGTGATGCGCTGTAGTGCCGAATGCATTTGCGGCCCGCATTCGCAACGCTCGGAGCCGAATACGTCCCCCGTCAGGCAGCTCGAATGCACTCGCACCAGCGGCTCATCCCAGTCGGCGGGATCGCCAATCACCATCACCGAATTCACGGCCATGTAGGACGCCAGCGTGGAGAACGAGCGCTGCCCTTCCTGCGCCCGCAGGTCGTCTGCGAGTTCCTGGATCTTGCCGAGCTCGGTATTGCGCACGCAGGCGTACCACTGCACCAAAAAGCGTTCGCCGCAAAGCGTCAGCGGCAACGGGATCGGCCCGAGAATGCTGATCGTGTGGCCAACCGCCGCCGGCTGCCCGGCCTCGATGCGAATGCCATCGCGATCAATCTGGAATAACTTGCCCTGCTCGCTCAGGCGCTCGCGGACGGAGGGGTCTATGTAGGTGAACATGCCGCGGATTAT
>JBCAZN010000109.1:0-7511 GCA_038533035.1 Pseudomonadota bacterium | reverse complement strand
TAAAGAATCGACGCAGTCCGAAGCTCGAACTGCGGGGGCCGTCCACGGGAGTCTTCAGCTCGACGCTCGCAACCGGCACGTCACGGAAGTTGTTCAACGCGGCGGTGATGATCTTGCGCTCACTCCAGATGCGGTCGAGCTGTGCCTGGTCCGGATTCACCTGGCTCTTGTTCTCGATCGTCAGGCGCTGCTCACGATATGCGTGCGACTCGACGCTTATCGTTGCTTCACTGGCCCCGACGTTAATCGATAGCGAGCCTGGCTCCGTGTCGAGCGGAATGCCGATGACGGCAATCCAGTCGCCATCTCGCGGCATCACGAGCACGCGTTTGTCGCCGAGATGCACTTCCGGCGGCGCGTCAGCCGTGTTGCCGACATTAACCAACGCGACGCCGCCTGGCCGCAGCGATGCTTCGGTTGCCATTGCACCTGCGGCGATGAGCAGCAGCAACAGGCCAAAAACTCTAATCACTTTTTTCCACCTTCTTGACGGTCGCGACCAGCTCGCCCTTGGCGAGATGTGCCCGGATATCATCGCCAGGTGCCGCGTCGCCGGAATTCATGAGCACTTTGCCGGTGGATTCTGACTTTACGATGGCATAGCCGCGATCCAGTGTGGCGAGCGGGCTGACGGAATGCAGCGCACGGCCGAGCAGGGCAAGGCGGTGACCGGTGTCCGAGAGAATGTTGCGACTCGCTACGACAAGATCGCGCCGCAGGCGTTCAAGGCGATGCTCGGACTCCGCGACAAGTGATCGGCCCGAGGACATCAGTTGCTGGCGCAGACTCGACAATCGATCTGCGGAGCGCAGCAGCGAGGCTTGCGGGCTGCTCACCGCGAGGCGGCGACTCAGCCAGTCCAGTGTTTGTGCGCGATCCTCAACGGCACGTTGGCCCACGCGAGCGATACGGCCGGACAGAACGCTGATCCGGTGCAGCCACGCATCCTGGTCGGGAACCACGAGCTCCGCAGCGCCCGACGGCGTGGGGGCGCGCACGTCGGCAACGAAATCCGCAATCGTGAAATCGACCTCATGCCCGACCGCGCTGATCACCGGCAGCGGGCACTCGGCAATCGCCCGTGCCAGATCTTCATCATTGAACGCCCACAGGTCCTCGAGCGAGCCACCGCCGCGACCCATGATTATGACGTCGCATTCATCGCGATCGACGGCGGCGTGCAGAGCGGCGATGAGTTCGCCCGGCGCGGCGTCGCCTTGTACCGCAGCCGGATAGATCACGACCGGTACCGACGGAAAGCGTCGCTTGAGGACCGTCAGCATGTCGCGCACGGCGGCGCCGGTCGGCGATGTGATGATGCCGATGCGTTGCGGCAGGTCCGGCAGCGCCTGCTTGCGGTCCTCGTCGAACAGCCCCTCCGCGAGCAGCTTCTTCTTGAGGGCATCGAAGCGCTTTTTGAGCACGCCTTCGCCGGCGGGCTCGATTTGCTCGATGATCAGCTGGAAATTGCCGCGCGCCTCGTACAGGCTGACACGGCCGTACGCCAGCACCTTGTCGCCGTTCTTAAAGCCGTGCGCCGGGGCGCGCTGCCGCTGGCGAAACCAGGCGGCGCTGACCTGTGCTGAGTCGTCCTTGAGCGTCAGGTAGATGTGCCCGGACGCGGGGCGCGACAGGTTGGAAATCTCGCCTTCGACCCAGAGTCGTGCAATGCCCTGTTCCAGCAGCGTTTTCACGCGGCGATTGAGCTGGCTGACCGATATGGCAGGTTCGCGATCCATCGCGCGAGTATACCGAGCGAGCTACCCGTTTACCCGCCGTGCGCACGCGCGTACAATCGCGCGCTACTCGACAGCCAGCGAAGCCCGAAATCATGCGAATCGCCACCGAAGCCCTGACATTTGACGACGTTCTGTTGCAACCCGGCTACTCGGAGGTGCTGCCGCGCGAGGTTGATCTCAGCGCCAGCCTGACCCGCGAAATCCGGCTCAATATCCCGCTCCTGTCGGCCGCGATGGACACCGTCACCGAGGCGCGCCTTGCGATTGCCCTGGCGCAGGAAGGCGGCATGGGCATCGTGCACAAGAATCTTTCGGTCGAAGGCCAGGCGCACGAAGTCCTGACTGTGAAGAAGTACGAGTCAGGCATGGTCCGCAACCCGATCACGGTTGCGCCGGACATGACGATCCGCGAGGTCATTGAACTGACACGTGCAATGGGCATTTCGGGCGTACCGGTTGTCGAAGGCAAGCGGACGGTTGGCATTGCGACCAATCGTGACCTGCGATTCGAAACCCAGCTGGATGCGCCGGTGTCGTCGGTCATGACGCCGGAAGAAAAGCTCGTTACGGTGCGCGACGGTGCATCCGACGAGGAAGTTCTGGGCCTGCTGCATAAACATCGCATTGAGAAAGTGCTCGTCGTCGGCGACGACTTCGAATTGCAGGGCATGATCACGGCGAAGGACTTCCAGAAAGCACAGGACTTCCCGAATGCCTGCAAGGACTCGAGCGGCGCGCTGCGCGTTGGTGCCGCAGTCGGCACCGGTGGAGACACCGACGACCGCGTCGATGCGCTGGTTGCCGCGGGCGTCGATCTGATCGTTGTCGACACGGCGCACGGTCATTCGAAAGGGGTGCTGGATCGGGTCAGCAGCGTGAAGAGCAAGTACCCGGATTTGCAGGTTATCGGCGGCAACATCGCGACGGGTGAAGCGGCCGAGGCGCTCGTCAAGGCCGGTGCCGACGGCGTCAAGGTGGGTATCGGTCCCGGCTCAATCTGCACGACACGCGTTGTCGCAGGCGTCGGCGTACCGCAGATCTCGGCGATCGCCGCCGTCGCAGAAGCACTGAAGAAAAGCGGCGTTCCGTTTATCGCTGATGGCGGCATTCGATACTCTGGTGACATTGCCAAGGCGCTGGTTGCCGGTGCGCACACCGTAATGATCGGTGGGTTGTTCGCGGGTACCGAGGAATCGCCGGGCGAGGTTGAGCTCTACCAGGGACGCTCGTACAAGGCGTACCGCGGCATGGGGTCGGTCGGTGCGATGGGCGGCAACCACGGCTCGTCGGATCGCTATTTCCAGGACGCGACCGAAGAACTCGAGAAACTGGTGCCGGAGGGCATCGAAGGCCGCGTGCCGTTCAAGGGCGGTCTCGTTGCGATTATTCATCAGCTCGTTGGCGGCGTGCGTGCCGCGATGGGTTACACAGGCAGTGCCAGCATCGACGAGATGCGTACCAAGCCGCAATTCGTTCGCATTACCGGCGCCGGGATGAAAGAAAGCCACGTTCACGACGTGTCGATCACCAAAGAAGCGCCCAACTACCGCAGCAACAGCTAAATGTCCCTGGATATTCACTCGCATCGGCTGCTGATCCTCGACTTCGGCAGCCAGTACACCCAGTTAATTGCGCGTCGCGTTCGTGAGATCGGCGTGTATTCCGAAATTCACCCGTGGGACATGTCGGCCGAGGACATCAAGGCCTACGGCGCTGACGGTGTGATCCTGTCCGGCAGTCCCGAGTCGGTGCAATTTGATGACGGCCCGCGCGTTGCTGACTGTGTTTTCGAGCTCGGCGTGCCGGTGCTGGGCATCTGCTACGGCATGCAGACGATGACGTCGCAACTGGGCGGCACAGTCGAGTCGTCCAGTCATCGCGAGTTTGGCTATGCCGAAGTGACGCCAGCCGGCTCAACGCTATTTGGTGATCTCAACGACGACCCGTCGGGAATCCTCAAAGTCTGGATGAGTCACGGCGATCGCGTTGCTGCGATTCCGCCGGGATTCAAGGCGACCGGGACGAGCCCGAATTCACCGTTCGCCGCCATGGAAGACGCGGATCGGCACTTTTACGGCGTGCAGTTTCACCCCGAAGTGACGCACACGCTGCAAGGTTTCGAAATCCTGCGCCGCTTTGTACGCGACATTTGCAACTGCCCGGGTGACTGGACGCCGGGCAACATCGTCAGCGATGCGATCGAAAAGGTTCGCGAGCAGGTTGGCGAGGGCAAGGTGCTGCTGGGCCTGTCTGGCGGCGTCGATTCATCGGTCGTCGCCGCGCTGTTGCACGAGGCCATCGGTGATCAGCTGGTGTGTGTATTCGTGGATCATGGCCTGTTGCGACACAACGAGGGCGACCAGGTCATGGAGACGTTCGCCGAGCATATGAACATTAATGTGATCCGCGTGAACGCGGCGGATCGCTATTTTGCGGCACTGGCGGGCGTTACCGACCCGGAAGAAAAGCGCAAGATTATTGGCGGCCTGTTTATCGAGGTGTTCGATGAGGAGGCGCACAAGCTCGAGGGCATCGAGTGGCTCGCGCAGGGCACGATCTACCCGGACGTTATCGAATCCGCCGGCGCAAAAACCGGCAAGGCGCACGTGATCAAGTCGCACCACAATGTCGGTGGACTGCCCGAGACGATGCGCATGAAGCTCGTTGAGCCGTTGCGGGAACTCTTCAAGGATGAGGTGCGCAAGATCGGCATCGAACTGGGACTGCCCGAGAAGATGGTTTTCCGGCATCCGTTTCCGGGGCCGGGTCTGGGTGTTCGCATCCTCGGCGAGGTTAAACCCGAGTACGCGAGCCTGCTGCAGCTCGCCGACGATATTTTCATCGAGGAATTGCACAAAAACGACCTGTACGACAAGACCAGCCAGGCGTTCGCGGTGTTCCTGCCGGTCAAGTCCGTTGGCGTCATGGGCGACGGGCGCCGTTACGATTACGTCGTCGCGCTGCGTGCGGTTGAGACGATCGACTTCATGACTGCACGATGGGCGCACCTGCCGTACGAGTTCCTCGAACACGTGTCATTGCGTATTATCAATGAAGTCGACGGCATCTCGCGCGTCACTTACGATATCAGCGGCAAGCCACCCGCCACGATTGAATGGGAATAAGCACTGACTGGTCCGAAATTGACGAGCGCATGATGGCGGCGGCGCTCGAGCAGGCGGGCCGCGCCGCCGATCTCGGTGAAGTGCCGGTCGGCGCCGTCGTTGTGACCGGCGACGAGATTTTTGCGACCGGTCACAACGTCTCGATTTCGAACAACGATCCCAGCGGCCACGCGGAAATTGTGGCGCTACGCTCTGCCGCCGACGCACTTGGCAATCATCGCCTCAATGAGGCCACGCTGTACGTGACGCTGGAGCCATGCGTCATGTGTGCAGGCGCCATCGCACAGGCGCGTATTGCGCGAGTTGTATTTGCTGCCTACGACGAGAAGGCCGGCGCACTGGGCAGCGTTGAGGACCTGTCAGACTCGCGCGCGCTGAATCATCGTTTCGAGGTTAACGGTGGTTTGAATGCCGACGCGTCGCGCGAATTGCTACGTCGATTCTTCGTTAGCCGCCGTTAGCTCAGCCGGGGCCTCCTCCTGGCCTTCTTCGTTTTCCGTCAGCCAGACGAGGATGTTGTAGTAGGCGCGAATGTTGTTGACGTACAGCACCGGTTCCCAGCCGCGTGCATAGCCGTAGGGAACGCGTGTGTACCACTTGCGTTGTGACAGGAGCGGCAGCGCCTCGCTGATGTCCACCCACTTGTCCGGATCGCCCCCTTGCCACTCAACAATCATGCGCGCGTCTTTAATGTGATTAAAGCCGACGTTGTAGGCGGCGAGGGCCATCCAGGTCCTGTCGGGTTCTTCTACCGTGTCGGCAACCCGTTCGGTCTGCCGTGCGTAGTATCTTGCGCCGCCGAAAATGCTGGCCTGCGGATCGCGCCGATCGTCAATGCCGAGGTAGTCGGCGGTTGCCTGCGTCAGCATCATGATACCGCGCACGCCGGTTGGCGAGACAGCGCCGGCGCGCCAATGTGATTCCTGGTAGCCGATCGCGGCGAGCAAACGCCAGTCCACGCCCCAGACTTCGCCGGCTTGTTCGAACCAGTCGCGGTAACGCGGCAGTCGATTCCTGTAATGTCGAATGAAGTTACGAGTGCCGACGTAGTCGAACTTCTTTGTGTAACCGTAGTAGCGATCGTGTACCTGGGTCAGCAACCCGGTTCGATCTGCCCGGATAATGAAGTCATCGGCGCGCGACAGCAGGGAGTCGCCCGCGCCTTTCGGAAAAGCCCACGCAACCGGGTCATCGATATCGAGATCAATCGCAACGCGCAGGTCGGGATAGAAATGCCGCTGGATATTGAAGTCAGGACTGTCTGCCACCGTGAGATCGATCTCGCCCATTGCGACTTTGGTCATCAGCTCGGCGACCTCGACGTCCGCGTTCTCCGACCAGGTGAGTGACGGGTAGGATTCCTGAATTGTCGACAGCAATTCCACGTGGCTCGTGCTCGCCATGACCTCGATGGTGCGATCGAGAATATCGTCGAGCGACCGTGGTTTGCCGGTACCGAGTTTGTAAATGAGGTGCACGTCGACCGACTCGTAGGGGTGACCGAAGTGCAGGTATTCGCGTCGCGTGTCGGTAATCGACAGTCCGGCGGCGGCCATATGGGCGTCACCGGACAAGAGCATCGGCAGGATTTCAGAGACGCTGTCCACGGCGGTTATCTCGAGCGTTACGCCAAGGTCGTCGGCGAACGCCTGAACGAGATCGTACTCAGGGCCGGATGGCCCATCCGGGCTAATCGTATACGCCGTCGGGCTGTTGCGCGTAACCACGCGCAGCACACCCGTTTCCAGAACCTGGTCGAGGATCGGCGGTGGCGTAGAGCAAGTCCCGATCAAGAGCGCCACCGTTGTGATAAGCAACACGCGCACACTGAAAGGCTACCCGAGCGGCACCCAAAAATCAGCGACTATTGTTCACTTCTGTCGCGTTTTCACGGCGTTGGTGCAGTTGGCAAGCGCGGATCGCATTGCGTACAATCCGCGCCCTGACCACGCACGGAGAGGTGCCAGAGTGGTCGAATGGGCCTGATTCGACCGAACGGCGCAGCCGTTCAGGACGCACGCAGTGCGCCCGCAGGGCGAGGAGCGTAGCGACGAGTCAAATCAGGTGTACTGGCGTCCGCAGGACGCCTGCTTCAAGATGTAAACAGACCAATGGAGAGGTGCCAGAGTGGTCGAATGGGCCTGATTCGAAATCAGGTGTACGGTTGTACCGTACCGTGGGTTCGAATCCCACCCTCTCCGCCAAAAAAAAGCCCTCCGAATTGGAGGGCTTTCTGTTTTGCGATTCCGGATCCGCGGGGTTGCCCGCAACGGATCTCGCGCAGCGAAATTACTCGCTCTAGTTTACGACCTGGTCAGCTTGCAGGAAGCCGGTACCGTAGTCGCCACCTTTCCAATCCGCCGGGTAATAACCATCTGCATTGAACGGGAAAGCAACCGTTGCGCCGTCCGCGGGCAGGGGGTCACCGTGGCCAGCATGCCGCAGTCGCTGTTCAACGTCCGCATGACTCAGTGACGCGTCCTGACCGAGCAGCGATGCCGCGATACCTGAGACATGCGGCGCAGCCATGCTGGTTCCAGACAGGAAGTAGTAGCCCGTGTTTTCGGCGAATGCCGATTTGTAGGGACCAACAACCCACGCCCCAGGAGCGGCAACGTCGAGATCTTTGTGCTTCTGCCCCAATGAT
>JBCAZN010000108.1:0-7539 GCA_038533035.1 Pseudomonadota bacterium | reverse complement strand
GTGATTAACGAAGACAACAAGAAGCAGCTCGACCTGCTGGTCGAGCTTGTGCACCATCGTTGGAATATTCCTGTCGTCGCCGAGCTCTACAAGCGCACGGGCGCAAAATTTGTGACGCTCGCGAACGCGCTGGGCGTGGGCCGCGCGTCGCTTAGCGCCTCGCTCAACGACCTGATCGAGCTGGGGTTCGTCGTAAGAAACACGGGGCACGGCCACCCGATGCGGCCGGAATACCTGCTGACCGACGCTGGCCAGCGAATCGGGGAAAAGTGTTTGCGCCTGCGGCACCTGTTGCGACGTCGCAATGATGAAGACGTCGCCTTTCGCAAGTGGACGCTGCCACTGGTTACGGCACTTGGCGAAGACACGCGACGCTTTAATGAAGTGCAGCTGATCCTGCCGGAAGCCTCACCGCGGGCGATTACGCTCGGACTCAAGTCCATGCTGGCCGCGCGCTGGGCACGGCGCTCAATCATCGACGACTTCCCGCCAACGGCGGGCTATGCGCTGTTGCCGAAGGGACGCTCCGTGCTCAAGCACGTACCGGAACTGCGATAAGGGCATGCAGCAAAGCGGCCGGCATGCGCCGGCCGCACAACACCGCTACGCGACGGCTCGACAAACTTCGCTGACGTGGCGATGATCCGTGCCGCAACACCCTCCAACGACGGTCAGATTTTTCAGCACGCCGCAAAGTCGGAGATAGTCGTCGCCGAATTCAACGGGATCGCCATCATCCAACTCGGTGGATTCATCGAGTTCTGCATGACTCTTGCGAGACGCATTGGCGCGTATGCCACGAATGCGGTTCGTCCAGTCGGCGCCATTATCCAGGACGTCCTCGAAATGGCTGGGATGCGCGCAATTGATCATGTAATACGCAGGACCGTTTGTGGTCGCAAAGTCCACAGTCTCGATGGCCTCGCGCAGTGTCGTTCCATCCGGTAGTCGGCCATCGGTCTCGACCGTGAATGAAACAGCAACCGGAATGCCGGCCTTGCGGGACGCCTGAACGATGCCAACCGCCTCGTCTGCATAGGTCATCGTCACCGCGGTGACCATGTCCGCAGCACTTTCCGCAAAGGTCATCACCTGGTCCGTGTGATACGCCTCCGCTTCATCCGCCCCGAGGCGATGAGTTGGGTTGTAGCCGTCACTCTCGGGGCCAATAACACCGTTGATTACCATCGGCGTTTCAGCGCTTTCGTACGCGGTGCGGATATCATTCAGCAAATCCACGCTCAACTGATTGAGTCGACGAATGTCGTCACGCGAATGGCCGAGCTGTTCAGCCCAGCCGTGACTCGCTCTCCAGGTTGCGGTGTCCAGGATCAGACCCACGCGCCGTTCGCGTGCAAGGTCGACGTACGGCTGGAAATACTCCACCAGCATTTTCTGACCTTCTGCAGTGGTGAGCAGATCGATCGACGCAAACAGTGGCAGATCGACATTCTTCTGGAACACGAACACTGTCTCGAGCCCACCGTCGGTTATGCACATTTTGCCGGCCAGCTGCGGCAGATCGTTGCGATAGGTTTGCGCGTTCATTTGGCTTCTCCTGCTTCGGCCGCATCAACATGTGTGACGCCCTTCTCAACCGATACATCGCTGAACACGAGCATCTCGGGAATTCGCAGAGAGGCACCGTCGTAGAAACCCGCTTCCATGCCATCGACGCTGCGTGGATTCACGAATGTGCCGAACACGATGTCCCACAGCGGTAGATCCGCATAATTATACTGGTGCAGACCGCGACCGTGGTGCACGCAGTGACTTTCCGGTCTCTGAATGAAATAACCCAGCCAGTGCGGCGTCCGGATGTTGGCATGTTGGAACATGGCGTTGAACGTCAGGAATACGGCGCCAATTGCAGCCGCTTCTGCACTCAGGCCCAGCACCGGGACAAACACAAGGCTTCCCCAGGTCGTGAAGAAGAACACATCAACAGGGTGCAGGTAGTACGCACCGAATGCGTCGATTCGTTCAGCACTGTGATGCATCTGGTGAGCAAAGTGCCACAGGAAGTCGAAGCGATGTATCGCCCGGTGATACCAGTAGTGCACGAACTCGTAGACAACAATGCCAAGCACGGCGCCCCACCCGGCGCCGAGCCCGGTAAGATCAAACAGCGTGTAGTCGCCGAGCAAACTCGCCCACATATAGGCGACCTGCATCGACAACCAGACGGCCGCCACGGTTACGACGACGCCGCGTAATCGCCATGCGCGCTGCCGCTTGTAGCTGCGGCTGCCGCGAAAAGCATCCAGCAATATGAATGCAGGGATCAGCGCGAGCCCTGCATACCCCAGAATTTCAATCATCGGTTTCTCCAAAACAATCGGGCTATTGCCCGGGAGCGGCGATGTTGCTTCCGGGTGCGGCGGATTGAATGACAGAAACGTGACGATTTTTGTGATTAAAAGCTGACAGAAAATATCAACTTTAAAATCAGTTGGTTACGGAGCGTCCGGCAAGTTTAGTGCGGCCATCGCGGTATGGAATCGAGCGTGATCCCGAATGGCGTCGAAGAACGGATCGTGGCGCACGCTGACCACATCCCGATCGCCGCTTGCAACCGCACGACCGAGCAGTTCCAGCGCGCGATCGTGATCACCGATACCGAGCATTGCCCTTGCCATGGTGACGTCGGAGATTCGCTCCCCGTCCAACCGGTTAATCAATTCATCGACCAGCCGCTGGGCGTCCTCAGTTCGATCGACCACGCCCAATGTGGTTGCATAGCGCGAAAGTGTGCCGCTGGCACGGTTGTTCGCTTTCAACGCGAACTCGAACAACGATCTGGCATCGTCGTAGCGTCCCTGGGCGAAAGCGACAACGCCTCGCATGTCAGCCACCCTGGCAGGTTCTGCATTGCGCGCTTCTGCGCTGGCCAGCGACAGCAACGCGTCCTCGTAACGTCGCGCGTCGATCTGGCGATTGGCGACTTCGAGGTGGTTCCTGCCATTATCCGGCCGTCGTGTCGCATGCGCCTCGACGAGGCGAATAGCTTCGTCGTGGCGATCGACCATCGCGAAAACATGGGCCAGGCTCCATACCGTGCCGGCATCGTTCGGGTCGAGTTGGATTGCGCGTTCAAGGTCGGCAATTCCGCCAATCCAGTCGCGATCATGTACCGCCCGAATGTAGCCAAGGATCGACAATGCGGTCGCAAGCTCCGGCTCAATTTCGAGCGCGCGCAGCGCCGCGGCCCGCGCCTTCGGGTACGCCTCGCTCGGTGCAAGGTATCCCACCGATGTTGCCGCGTGGTTATACGCATACGCCAACCAGTCCCACGCTTCTGCGAACTGTGGATCGAGAGCAACGGCGCGCTCGAAACGTAGAACGGACTCCCGGATATCACCTGGCAGCTGGCGCCGGTAGTGAAACTTGCCAAGCATGAACGCATCGTAAGCCTCGATACTCGTCGTCGGCAGTGACCTGGCCGACGAACGCGACGAACCGCCCAGCTCAACTTTTAACGCGTTGGCAATTTCGTGTGCGATTTCGTTCTGGATGGCAAACAGGCCGGCGACCGACAACGAACGTTCGAAAGAATCTGCCCACAGGCTCTCATCGTCGCTGGCTCTTATTACCTGTGCGGACACGCGAACCGTGTCGCCATCTTGCCGAACGCTTCCTTCAACAACAACGTCCACGCCCAACTCAGTCGCGATCTCTGGAATCGATTTCAGGCGCTCGCGGTACTGCAGCGTCGACGTTCTCGATCGAACGGCAAACGACTCGCCGTGGGACAATTCACGGATCAGATCTTCGTGAACGCCATCGGCAAAGTATTGTTTACCGGACTCGCTGAGACTTGCGAACGGCAGCACCGCAATATCCACTCGACCGTCTGGCACAACCGATCGTGTCAGGTGCCATGTCCCGATTGCCGCAAGTACAAACAACACGGCAAGCGCGAATACCCGCAGGGGCTTTTTCGCGCCTGCGCGTTGTTCGCGGTCCAGCGGTTCACCGATCGGAGTAACGTTGGCGACCAGCCGGTATCCGCGCTTCGGGATCGTCTGTATATAGGTAGGATTGCTGCTACTGTCGCCCAGCTGCCGGCGCAGCTCCGCAATACTCCTGTTGAGAGGGTCATCGCTGAAGGCGCGACCATCCCAGACCTCTTCCAGGAAAGTATCGCGCGAGACAACCTCGCCCGCATGTCTCGCAAGGCAGAGCAACACATCCATGGCCCGCGGCGTTATTTTGCGGCTGCCCTCGGCACCTTGAATGACACCGCGGAGCGGTATGACCTGCCAGTCGCCGAGCCAGAATTCACGTTGAAGATCACTCACCGCAACAAGTATGCGACGTTTGTACATGCATCGCTATTTTCGCGCCTAAACGAAGCCCCGATGCGACCCAATTGACCGCTGAGCAACACGCACCTAAGCTGCATTGATGCATCGACGCGCCTGGCAAAACCCGCACACTCTGCTGATCCTGATGTCGGTCGCAATGCCTGTTGCTTTCAGCACCTGGAGTGCGTTGATCAACAACTTCGTGGTTGAACGTGCGAATTTCACAGGCGTCGAGATCGGCATTTTGCAAAGCCTGCGGGAAGTTCCCGGGTTTCTCGCCTTCACCACAGTGTTCGTCCTGCTCATTCTTCGCGAACAGATATTTGCTGTGTTCGCGCTTGCCCTGCTTGGAATTGGCGTTGCACTGGCCGGATTTTTCCCCAGCGCGTTCGGGCTGTACCTGACGACAATCCTGATGTCGACGGGCTTTCATTATTTTGAGGTCGTGAAGCAGTCACTTGCCCTGCAGTGGTACGACAAGGAAACGGCGCCGCGCGCGCTCGGCAAACTGATCTCGGTCGGGGCTGTTACCTCGCTCGGCGTTTACGCCTGTTTATGGGTTTTGCTGGAACCACTCGGTCTCGACTACGTCTGGATTTTCCTGCTCGCCGGCGGTGTCTGCCTGGGTCTCGCAGTATTTATGAATGCGGGCTTTCCTGTTTTCAAAAGCGAACACAAACAGACGACGCAGCTCGTTCTGCGAAAACGCTATTGGCTTTACTATGCGCTACAGTTTCTCGGTGGCGCGCGCCGTCAGATCTTCATGGTATTTGCCGCCTTTCTCATGGTCGAGAAATTCGGCTACTCGGCCGCCCAGGTCTCGCTGTTGTTTCTCGTCAATTACGCGTTCAACTGGTTGTTCGCCGAACGCATTGGCGGACTGATCGGACGAATTGGCGAAAGAGCTGCGCTTTCGATCGAGTACGTCGGATTGATCGTAGTGTTCACGGCGTACGCCTTCGTCACGGACCCTTATACAGCCGCTGCCCTGTACATCATCGATCACATGTTTTTCGCACTCTCGATCGCGATGAACACCTACTTCCAGAAAATCGCCGATCCTGAAGACATCGCCAGTTCCGCCGGTGTGTCGTTCACGATCAACCACATCGCCGCCGTCGTCGTACCGGCTGCGCTCGGACTCGTCTGGATAATTTCACCCGCCGCCGTGTTTCTTGTCGGAACCGCGTTCGCGGTCTGCTCATTGGTGCTCTCACAGAATATTCCGGGCCGGCCGATCAAGGGCAACGAAGTTCTCTGGGGACGCGTGTCCTAGATCGCTTTGTCGAGCGCCGCTCGCAGGCGCTCGAGATCTTCGGCGTCGTTGTAAACGTGCGGTGCAAAGCGCAGATCGTCCCCACGATGACTGACAAACACATTCTCCGCGCCTAACGCGGCGGCGATATCGCGCGCGTTGCCGCTGCCCGGTCGTGCGCTCTGAATGTGCGGCGCACGAGTTTCCGGCGGCGGCATTGTGAAGCCGAATTCGCCAAGAATTTTCGCGATCGCCAGGTTCGTTGCGCCGAGCATTTCAGAAATCCCGGAGGCGCCCCACTCGTTTAGCAGCGACAGCGCCGCTATACCAGCCGCCACATTTGAAAAGCTGGCGCGTTGGCCGACATCAAAGCGCCGTGCACCGGCCTGGTACTGGTCGGTGTACTGGGCGAGCTGCGAAAAGTCTTCGCTGCCGAGTCGTGATGCCCAGTTTTCTTCAATTGGAATGCCGCCAAGGTGACGGTCTGCCACATAGAGAAAACTGAGCCCGTACGGGCACAGCAGCCACTTGTAAGAGGACACCAGCACGAAATCCGGATCCAGCGCTGACAAATCGACCGGGAACACGCCGACTGTCTGCGTGAGATCGAGCACGACGCTCGCGCCAGCGGCGCGCAGCACATCGCAGATTGTTGGCAGATCGATGTTTTCACCGCTGAGCCAGTGATGCTGCTCGAGCGTTGCAATCTTGATGCGCCCGATGTTGTTTTCAATTTGAGCCAGGGTTGCGCTGGTCCAGTCCTGCCCCGCTTCCGGTCTGGCGAAAACAATGTTTGCGCCGGCTTCGTCTGTCGCGCGTTTCCAGACGTAGTAATTCGATGGAAACTGCTCGTCGATCATCAGGATTGCGTCACCTGACTGTACGTTCAGGTTGCGCGCGGCCGTAGCTGCCCCGTAGCTCGCCGACGGGACAATAGCGATGTTGTCCGGCGAGCACCCGATTACCCTCGCAAACTCCGTGCGCAATTGTTCGACTTCCGTGAAAAAATCGATAGGCGCAATCCGCCACGGCTGAGATCGACGCCGGGCGCCCTCGATGGCCGCCTCAATTACGCATTTTGGCTGCGGGCCCATGTAGGCCGACTTCAGATAACAAATGCCACGTGGAATATCGAACTGGCGGCGCAAGTCTCCGAGCACGTCGTATCTCCTTATCCCACCCTGACGGGCGCAGCGCGATCCAGCACCGCGCGAACCACGCTCATGGCGGCGAGCGCTGATGACTTCGGGTTGTCGGGCAGCGCATTGCCCTCGATGCTGAAGTTCAGTTTGCCGAACGCCCCTTTCGCAGACACTTCGTGGCGGTTGGTGTTGATGGTCGGGTCGGCGATGAGCTCGACCCGGGTTTTATCGAAGCCAATGCCTGCAAGGGCAACCGCCGCCGCAACGTTGGCGTTCTTCGGGTAGCGCAAAGCGGCATCCCGGGCGCTGCCACTGAAATGTACGGCAGACTCAGACAATTCGTCGAGCGCGAGGGTTTCTTCTGCCGGCGAACCACGCCAGCCTGCGGGCGGCTTGCGACCGGTGTAAACGACCTCGTCCAACCCACCGACCTGGGCTGCTGAAAGTGCATCGAGTGCGCCGATGGCACCGCTTGCCAAGTGCAGCTGCGATCCACCGGATGTCGCGGCGTCGCTCAACTTCGCCGCGAGCGACTCGTCGGCCATCGCACCCACTGAGACTGACACGACGTCGACGCCATAGGCGAGAATTTTTTCGCCATGCTGGCGCAATCCCGCGTGCCCGGCACAGTCGACAACGAGGTCCGCGCGCGGACTGTCCGTCGAATACTCCGTTGTCAGCGATACATCACTACCGAATACGGTTCTTGCGCGCTCGAGCGAGCGCACCGTGACCAGCGCGGACACAATTTCAATATCGTCAGAGTTTTTGAGATGCCCGGCAACATACTCGGCAATAGCGCCGCAGCCGATGATTGTGATCTGAAACATGCCGC
>JBCAZN010000107.1:0-7614 GCA_038533035.1 Pseudomonadota bacterium | reverse complement strand
GTCGAACGCAGCGAAGTGCGCATGCCGGACGGCCCGATCCATGAGCTCGGTGAGTTCCAGATCGGCGTGCATCTGCATGCTGAAGTTAACGCCGAAGTCACGGTTCGCGTCGTCGCCGCGGAGTAGTGCGCCGACGCTCGTGACGCGCCAGTCGTGCACGTGTGTTAGTTTAAAGCCAGGCTGAAAACTGGCGAAGGAATCTGGGGAATGGTCCGAGCAATGGACGATGGCATGATGGATGGAGGCGCTGAGCAGCGCCTCAAGGTCCCGCCGAACTCCTTGCAGGCCGAGCAGTCCCTGATCGGTGGCCTGATGCTCGACGCACAGGCCTACGACAAAGTGGCCGACGTCGTCGAATCCGATGACTTTTACCGCGCCGATCACAAACTGATCTACCAGGCAATTTCCGATCTCGTCGAGAAGGGCAGTCCCTGCGACGTTGTCACGGTATCCGAGCACCTCGACAGCCACGGCAAACTTGCTAATGCCGGCGGCCTCGAATACCTCGCGACGCTCGCCAATGAGACGGCCGGTGCCGCCAATGCCAAGGCCTACGCCAACATTATTCGTGAGCAGTCGACGCTGCGCTCCCTGATCAGCGCCGGCAACGAAATTGCGGGCAGTGCATTTACCAACGACGGCCGCACGGCCGCAGAAGTGCTCGACGACGCCGAGAGCATGGTCTTCAAGATTGCCGAGAAAGGGTCGCGCGGCAAGAAGGGTTTCAAATCACTAAAGCAAATTCTGCCGGATGCTGTCGATCGCATCGACGAACTGCATCGCTCTGAAGGCAGCATTACCGGAATCTCCAGCGGCTACACCGAATTCGACAAGCTGACCGCTGGCCTGCAGCCGGGTGATCTTGTGATCGTGGCTGGGCGACCGTCGATGGGTAAGACGACGTTCGCGGTCAATATCGCCGAGAACGCCGCCATCGGCGCCAAGGTTCCGACGGCCATCTTTTCCATGGAAATGCCCGACCAGCAGCTCGCCCTGCGCATGATTTCGTCGCTGGGTCGCGTTGATCAGACGCATCTGAGGACCGGCAATTTCCCGGACGAGGACTGGTCGCGCATCAACACCGCTGTGCAGCTGATGTCTGAAGCGCCGATCTTTATCGACGACACGCCGGGACTGTCCCCGACTGAAATTCGGGCACGCTGTCGGCGCTTGCAACGCGAGCACGATCTTGGGCTTGTGGTGGTTGACTACCTGCAGCTCATGCAGGTACCCGGCAACAACGAAAATCGTGCGACCGAGATTTCCGAGATCTCGCGCTCGTTGAAAGCGCTCGCCAAGGAAATGGAGTGTCCGGTTATCGCGCTGTCGCAGCTCAACCGTTCGGTTGAGCAACGCACGGACAAACGTCCGGTCATGTCCGATCTGCGTGAATCAGGTGCTATTGAGCAGGACGCCGATCTCATCATCTTCATCTATCGTGAAGAGGTCTATAACCAGGACACACCGCGCAAAGGCATTGCTGACATCGCGATCGCCAAGCAGCGTAACGGCCCCATAGGCGATTTCCCGCTGACGTTTGTCGGGCGCTACACAAAATTCGAAAACTGGGTGCCTGACCAGTACGGCGACTACCCCGAGGAGGGGTATCAATGAGTTTTGGGGCACGAGCCCTGATTCGCCTTGGCGCACTAAAACACAACTTCGATATTATTCGCGCTGCAACGCCGGGCGCGAAAATCATGGCTGTCATCAAAGCCAATGCGTATGGCCACGGCATGGTGGCCGTTGCCAAGAATCTCCCGGATGTTGACGCGTTTGCCGTTGCGCGTGTACCCGAGGCGATTCGCCTGCGCTACGCGGGCGTCGACAACCGCATCGTCCTGTTGGCGGGCGCGTTGAACGCCGACGAGCTCCGCGATGTCATTCGCTACGACTTCGAAACGGTCGTGCATTGCCCCGAACAGATCGCGCTGCTGGAAAACGTCCGACACGGGAACGTCTGTGTCTGGCTCAAGTTCGACACCGGCATGAATCGACTGGGCTTTGCACCGGAAAGTGCGAGCGCGATTATTGAGCGGGTCGGGGCGTTACCCTCTGTTGGCGAAGTTCGGCTGATGACGCACCTGTCATCAGCTGACGAGCAAGCTGGCGAGACAACGAAGCAGCAGCTCAGCCGGTTCCTTTCGCTGCTGGAGAATTTTGACGGCCCGGTGAGCATTGCCAACACGCCCGGCGCACTTGGCTGGCCGGACCTGATACGCCCGGATCGTGAGAACTGGATTCGTCCTGGAATCGCATTATTTGGTATTTCGCCGTTCGCGGATCGCAGCGCAAGCGCTCTCGGTCTCAAGCCCGTGATGCAATTCGAGGCTCGCCTGATTGCCGTGAAGCCGCTCGCGAAGGGTGCAAGCGTCGGTTACAAGGGAAACTATACGGCCGACGCCGACACGCTGCTCGGCATTGTTTCTGCAGGTTACGGCGACGGCTATACGCGACACTTCAAGAGCGGCACGCCGGTGCTTTTGAATGGACGCCGGGTACCCGTTATTGGCAACGTGTCGATGGACATGGTCGCAGTGGATCTCGGGCCAGACGCATCGGATGAAGTTGGCGATATCGCGACACTCTGGGGCGACGGACTACCGGTAGAGGAGGTCGCGCCGTGGGCCGGCGCAATTCCTTATGAACTCGTTTGTGGCGTAATGAATCGCGAGAAAAGCGACTTCACGACTTAGCCGGCGAAGAACCCCATCTTGACGCCCGCGAGCTGCACGACATCGTTGTCTTCAAGCTTACGCGCCTGTGCGCCAATCGGCTGGCCATTAACCAGCGGAAAGTCGCCGTCTTCACCGGACTCAACGTGCACGATGTAATAGCCTTCGGCACGTCGCGTAATGGCGGCCACCTGGACACCGGGGCGTCCAAGCGTCGTTAGCGCTTTTGTCAGTTCAAGTTCACGGCCCGCAAATGCGCCGCTCAATACCTGCAGCTTCGCCAGCGGCAGCGCGTTCGGGGCAGTGGCCGGGTCGATGCCCGCCTGTGTTTCGGTCGGGCGCACCTGCTCACCGACTGAGGGTGGTTTTGGCTTGCTCTCTTCGAGCGCTGCAGCCTCGTCCGCGTCCAGCTTGACGCCAGCACTGGAGTCATTTGCAACGGCTTCTGAACTCTGTTCGGCAGCGGCAGCTTCTTCGGCCGCAGCCTCGGCCTTCGCGAGCTGGTCAGCGTTCTGCTGGCCCGCCGGAATGACCATCGTTTTCTCGAACTCGTCCTGCTCGGTATCGTTCGTCTGTTGGTCGGAAAAGCGCAGCTGGTGGTGACCGATCGTAATGACGTCACCATGCTGTAATGCGTGTTTCTTGATCAGCTTGCCGTTGACGTAGGTGCCATTGGTGCTGTTCAAATCCTCAAGGAAGGAATCGTTGAGGATATTGATAATCAGCGAGTGGTGGCCACTGACCGCGGGATTGTCGATCCGCACATCGTTA
The DNA here is from genome assembly GCA_038533035.1 of Pseudomonadota bacterium. Classification (GTDB taxonomy): domain Bacteria; phylum Pseudomonadota; class Gammaproteobacteria; order Steroidobacterales; family Woeseiaceae; genus UBA1847. Next base: position 4,168 of record JBCAZN010000107.1, on the reverse strand, counting down.
TCCGGAAGACGACCAATCGTGTAGCGTTCTTTGGTCATGTTGTATTCAGCCAGGACCTGGTTGTCCAAGCTTAATATTAACCGTGCCATGTTATCTCGCTCTGATTTTCCTTAGGGTCCCAGCTCATCGTCTAGGAACGAAACAAGCCGACAATTCTTGCGATCAGGCCTGTTTTTGCCGGGAAGGCGTCCTTAACCTGAGCAAGCATTACCGATACGTTGTCGCGACCGCCGTTGTCGTTCGCCAAGTCAATCAGCTGTTGACCAACGACGTCAAGACTATCATTAAAAGTACTGATAGTTAAATGAATATCCTCATCCTCCACCATGTCCGGAAGGCCATCTGAGCAAAGCAGATAGATGTCGTCCGGCAGTACTTCGTGTTCGTGTACCTCGACCTCGACCGTCGGTTCGACGCCGAGTGCGCGAGTCACGTAATTCCGATTCGTGGAGCGCTGCGCTTCCTCGGCGGAGTAAAATCCGCGGTCGACGAGCTCCTGCAGCAGCGAATGATCGAGGGTCATCTGGTCCAGTTGGCCGCCACGCAGCCGATAGGCTCGCGAGTCGCCGACATGGGCGATCGACACCTTGTTGTCGTAGAACATGCAGGCGACGATGGTCGTGCCCATGCCCTCGCAATGCGTCTGGCTTTGTGCCGTCTGGTAAATGATCTTGTTGGCCCGGTACACCGCATCGCGCAACACGATCGACTGGCGCATGAAGCCGCTGTGAGCGTCGACGTCATTGCGATTCTCGCGGTCAGCGCCTTCGGCCGCGAGTTCGGTGACGATCTGAACCGCAATGCCGCTGGCGACTTCGCCGGCATTGTAGCCGCCCATGCCGTCAGCAAGGACCATAAGGCCAATATCGCCGTCCGAACCGATCGCGTCTTCATTGTGTTCACGCACACGCCCGGTATCCGTAATTTCGGCGATATCTATTTTTCCACGCAGTGTCATTCTAATATTTTTCTTTATGCCGGTTTATTGGTCAGGAAATACGTGCGCAGTTGCGCAGCGCGATGGCCATTTCGGCCCCACATGAAAAACGGTCTTCCGGGCGTTTCGCCAGGGCTTTCGCCAGCACGGCATCGATGCTCGGAGGCAAGCCCGCACGCCTTGCGGCCACGGGCGAGGCTTCCTCGGTCGTAATTTTTGTCATCAGGACTGCGATATTTGTCGCCTTGAAGGGCACTTCTCCAACCAGAAGTTCGTAAAGAGTAACACCAAGTGAAAACAAGTCCGACAATCCTGTGAGCTCTTCGGCACCCAGTTGCTCTGGCGACATATACATCGGGGTGCCGAGCACGATACCGGTCTTGGTGCTGTTGTTGTCTGTAATCCTCGCGACGCCGAAATCGCTGATCTTAAGCGTGCCATCCTTGGGGTTGTAGAGCAGGTTGGCTGGCTTGATGTCGCGATGAATCACGCCCTGGTTGTGCGCGTAGTCCAGACCTTCAGCGGTGGCCGCACAGAGTTCCATTGCTCGTTTCGGCGCGAGCAGCTTGTTCTTGTCCGTAAATGCACGCAACGCAATGCCCGGCACGTACTCCATCGCAATGTAGGCAAGTCCCTTGTCCTCGCCGGCGTCGAACACGGTAATGATGTTCGGGTGCGTGAGACGCCCGGCCGACTCGGCCTCGCGGAAGAAGCGCTGTCTCGCTTCCTTGAGTTCCTCGTCCTCGAATTCTTTTTCGATCGGAATTGCTTTAAGCGCGACGGGGCGGTTGATGCGCGGGTCCTTGGCTAGGTACACAGCGCCCATTGCGCCGCGACCGACGCGTTTTTCGATCACGTAGCGTCCCAGTCGTGTCGGCACGCCAGCAGGCTTCTTTTCCGCGTTCTGGCTCGCCTGGATCGTTCCCTGGGTGCGTTTCATCCACTCGAGCACGGCTTCCGCGCGCTCCGGTTTGGCCTGCTGCTCGAACGCCAGCGACAGTTTATACATGACCGCTGCAACGGTTTCCGACGGGCTGCAACGGCGGAACTCGGCAAACGCCGGTTCCAGTCGGCCAGCCGCGAGGAAATCAGAGCCACGTTTGAAGGCGTCGCCCGAGACTCGCTTGCGATCAACGACCAGCCAGCTACTGAGTATGGCGATGCCGACAAAAATCAGAATCGGGCGCCCGAGATCGATGGTGATATTGAACGCAAACAGCATCAGGACTTCGATGACCAGTAACACCCCGATGACACTGGCGGTCAGTACGGCAATCTCGCGTCGGTTGCGATCCGGCATGAACAGGACCGCGAGAATTGCGAGCAATGCCGGGATCAGGTACTCCATGGCGTTGATGCTGGCCGGCTTGGTAATCGTGCGCCGGTTCTCAACGTCAGCAAGCAAAGCGGCCGTGAGTTCCGAGTTGGTTACAAATTGACCGGACGGCAGAACGGCCGCTGCGCCGACGATTTCCTGGTCGGAATCGACGAACACCGTCGTGCCGTGCAGTTGGCCAAGCGGCGGATTGTCGCCCAGCAATTCCTCCGGGGTGATGCGTGGTACCGGCGTGAAATTCGAGAAGTAAATCGCATCTTCCGAGCCGGCGAGTACCTCAGCGGAGCTCGTCTGCGAAGACGCAAACGCAATCGCAAGCGGCAAGGAGGGCAGCATGACACCATTGTTCAGGTGCCAGAGTTTAGAACGACGCAGCACGCCGTCATTGTCGGGATTGATATCGACGAAGCCATCGCCTGCGGCCAGTTCGGCCACTCGATGCCGCGTGGGTATGAACACCAGTGGTCCGTTATCGAGCGCGCCGGCCCATCGGGGAAGAGCGTCAGTGGCCGACAGCTCGGGTGGATTGGACAATACGATTCGTGCAACTTTGGCGTTGCGGAGCTGGTACATCACGCGACCGTAGTCTTCGAGAACGTCATCCCGGCTGCGGCGTTGCGCGTCAATGCTGACGATGTACGCGTTCTGCAGCTGGTTGCTGGGACGGGCGCCGGCGATCTGGTCGAACAGGACACGATCCGCAGTAATGAACCATTGCGCCATAGGTCCGTAAACGAGCAGTAACAGCACGCTGGCGAACAATAGGGCAATGAGTCGGTTGCGCTTTTGCTTTGTATTCGTATCCAAAGTCAGTCAGGTCCCTGTTTTACCGGCAAAAGTATAGGGAATTCGCGGCGTGCTTAATGAGATAGGGTTGGCACTTTTTATGTAATAAGGGTCTTGGAGGCGGTGCTATCATTGACGTTCATCGAATGCAGCGAATTTAACAATAATTGGCGGTCAGGTCGCCCCAAGCCGTACCAAAATTTGGAAAAACCCATAAATTACAGGGAATTACTGGTCACGGCCGGTCGCAAAGCAGTGATTGTCGCGTGCATTCGGACCCAAATGCGGGAAATCAGAGGGATTTAAGCGTGGCAAAAGCCAAAATAGCCTACGTCTGCAGCGAGTGTGGCGCCCACAGTGTCAAATGGGCCGGCCAGTGCCCGGACTGCAACGCCTGGAATACGTTGACGGAAACCAGCGTAGGGTCGTCGACCGTCCCCGGCGATGCGCCAAAAGCTACGACCCTGGCCGACCTGCCAGATGATGTTGATCATCGCTACGCGACGGGTTTCGCCGAACTGGACCGGGTGCTGGGCGGCGGTCTCGTTCCGGGCGCCGTGATTTTGCTCGGCGGCGATCCCGGTGTCGGCAAGTCCACGCTGTTGCAGCAGGCGTCGTCAAACCTGATGCAGGACCTGGCCGTTTGTTATGCCACGGGCGAGGAGTCGTTACGCCAGATCGGGCAGCGGTCATTGCGGCTTGGCGTCGATGCCAAGTCGATGAACCTCCTTTCCGACACATCGCTTGAAAACGTACTCGCCGAGGCAACGCGGTGCGGCGCGAACGTGCTCGTTATCGATTCCATACAAACCATGACGAGCGATGCGATTCCTTCGGCGCCGGGGTCAGTTGCGCAGCTACGCGAGAGCGTTGGTCGGCTGGTGCAGTTCGCGAAGCGCAATGAAGTTTCGGTTTTCATTATTGGCCATGTGACGAAGGAGGGCGCCATTGCGGGCCCACGTGTTGTCGAGCACATGGTCGACACGGTTCTCTACTTCGAAGGCGATCGCGGGCGACCATTCCGCATTCTGCGCACGGTGAAGAACCGCTTCGGTGCGACGGACGAGATCGGCGATCTGACCTTCTTTTGTGACGTGCCCCACAAGGAG
>JBCAZN010000106.1:0-7657 GCA_038533035.1 Pseudomonadota bacterium | reverse complement strand
CCCCCGCTACCAAACAAAAAATGGGCGCCCTTTTGGGGCCCTTTTCATTTGGTAGCGGGGGCAGGATTGATTCGAATCTCCCTATGGTCGATTCTCACCCCTTCGGGGCGCCCTTCGGGCGTCCAAAATGCTGGCGCATTTTGTTGAACAAGGTTCCTCTCCTGGCACCCACACCCCCAAACAAAAATGGGTCCCACAAGGGGACCCATTGTTGTTTGGTAGCGGGGGCAGGATTTGAACCAAGTGTCGACTGCTGAGAATCGACCAGCCACCGCTTTCCGTGATTCGTATGCGGTAGCCACTCAAGCGTGAAATGCAGTCGATGTTTCGGGGAAGTCTCTATACGGAGGGACCATGACTCGCAGCAAATTCTGTCCCTCTCAAATAGAAAAGGCCGGCCCCAACGGGGTCGGCCTTTTGTATTTGGTAGCGGGGGCAGGATTTGAACCTGCGACCTTCGGGTTATGAGCCCGACGAGCTGCCAGACTGCTCCACCCCGCATCGGCAGGTGGCGCATATTATAGGCAGTTTACGAGGTTGTAAAGGCTTTCTAGCCCAGTATCCGTACGCATTCGGCGAGCAGCCATCCCGGCACGATGCCGAGCCCTAAAACAGCGAGAGAATTGACGCTCAGTACTGCTTTGGTGTCCGTGCTTGCCTGCAAAACGGCCTTGTCCTCGGCTTCTTCGAAGTACATGTACCAGATAACGCGCAGGTAGTAGTAGGCACCGATGACAGACGCCAGCACCATGAGGACGGCAAGGCCTGCATAACCCGCATTAACGACCGAACTGATGACGTTCAGTTTCGCGAAGAACCCGACGAACGGCGGCACGCCGGCCATCGAGAACATCAGGAACATCATCATCAGGGCAAACCACGGACTACGTGCGTTGAGCCCCTTGAAGTCGGACAGGTTTTCGGCCTCGTAGCCGCGCCGACTCATCACGATGATAATGCCGAAGGCGCCGGCCGCCGCCACGATATAGGTCAGCGTGTAGAACAATGCTGCCGCGTTGCCGTCCCGCGTACCGGTGAAAATCGCAAGCAGGATGAAGCCGACATGCGCTATCGTTGAGTAGCCGAGCATGCGCTTGATATTCGTTTGCGAGATAGCAACGATATTGCCCACCAGCAGCGACAATACGGCAATGACCATGATCATCGTCGACCAGGTGGTGTGCAACTCCCCTAGCCCGTCGACGAGGATGCGCAGGACAAGCGCCAGCGACGCAAGCTTCGGTGCCGTTGCGATGTACAGCGTTACCGGCGTGCGTGCGCCCTGGTAGACGTCAGGCAGCCACATGTGAAACGGTACTGCGCCAAACTTGAAGGCGATGCCGACGATCAGGAATGCCAGGCCAAACCACAGCGGCAGGCTGTTGAGGCTCGGATCGGCGGCGATGGCGTTCGAAATCTCGTGGAACTGCAGGCTGCCGGTCACGCCGTACACCCAGCTGATGCCGTACAACAACGCACCGGACGCAATGGCGCCCAGGATGAAATACTTCATTGCCGACTCGGCCGATGTCACGTTGTTGCGGTCGATCGCCACAAGCGCATACAGCGACAGTGCGAGGGTTTCGAGGCCGAGGTACATCGTGAGCAGGCTGTTCGCCGACGTCATGATGAACATACCCAGCAGGCCGATAAGACCCAGCAGGTAGAACTCGCCTTTGTGCAGGTCGTTGGCCCTCAGGTAGTCGCGCGAATACAGGAACGCGATACCCACGAACAAGGTGGCGGCTATCTTCAGGATCTGCGACAACGGATCGCTGACGTAACTGCCGCTGAAGATCACGATGCGTACCTGCGGCTCGCTCCAGTGCAGCGCAAACAGCAGCGCGACGAGCGACGCCATGCTGATATAGAAAGTGCGCACGCGGTTCTCATCGTCAACAAACAGGTCGGCAATGAGCACCACGCAGATCAGCCCCAACAGGGCAATCTCAGGTGCGGCTACAAGATAATCGGCTAATTCCATAACGAGACTCGTCAGAGCTTGCTCTGCCCGACCTGTTCGATCAGTTGTTCAATAGTGACGTTCATCATGTCGACCAGCGGCGCGGGCCACAGACCGACAACGAGAACACTCAGTGCGAGGATGGCGAGGACAATAAACTCGCGGCGATTCAGATCGGTCAGGTTGGCAACGTTTTCGTTAGCGACCTCACCGTAAACAACACGCTTGATCATCCACAGCGTATAGGCGGCGCCCAGGATCAGCGTCGTCGCCGCAAAGAAGGCGTACCAGAAGTTCGCCTTGAAGCTCGCGATGATGACCATGAACTCACCGACAAAACCGGAGGTACCCGGCAGGCCAGCGTTAGCCATTGAGAACAGCACCATAAAGGCTGCAAACACCGGCATCGTGTTGGCGACACCGCCGTAATCGGCGATCTTGCGGCTGTGGACGCGGTCGTACATGACACCGACGCAGAGGAACATCGCGCCCGAAATCAGGCCGTGCGAGATCATCTGCACCATGGCACCACTCACGCCCAGCACGGCACCCATGCCGCCATCGATGGACCACAGCAGGAAGAAGCCGAGCGTGACGAAGCCCATGTGTGCGATCGACGAGTACGCGATCAGCTTCTTCATGTCCTTTTGCACCAGCGCGACAAAGCCGATGTAGACCACGGCAATCAGCGACAGCGTGATCATGAGACCTGAAAAGAATTCGCTTCCATCAGGTGCGATCGGCAACGACAGGCGCACGAAGCCGTAGCCGCCCATCTTCAACATGATCGCCGCCAGGATCACCGAGCCACCTGTTGGCGCCTCGACGTGCGCATCCGGCAACCAGGTGTGTACCGGCCACATCGGCACCTTCACGGCAAAAGCCGCTAGGAACGCGAGGAAAATCAGTTTCTGTGCTGCGAGTGTGAGTGGCGCGTCCATGAAGCCAAACAGGTCGAAGCTGCCGGTTTCGGTGTACAGGTAGATAAACGCAACCAGCATCAACACCGAACCGAGGAACGTGTACAGGAAGAACTTGAGCGTCGCGTAGACGCGCCGTTCGCCACCCCAGACGCCGATGATCAGGAACATCGGGATCAGCATCGCTTCCCAGAACACGTAAAACAGCAGTGCGTCCAGCGCGCAGAACACGCCGATCATGAGGCCTTCGAGGATCAGGAATGCCGCGAAATATTGTGCCGGGCGACTCGTGATCGTGTTCCAGCCGGCAATCACGACCAGCGGCGTGATAAACGTCGTCAGCAGTATCAGTGGCGCCGATATGCCGTCCACGCCGAGCGAATAAAACACGTTGAACGTCGCAATCCATTCGTACTTCTCAACGAACTGCATGGCGGTCGCGGCGTTGTCGAACCCGGTGTACAGCGCAATGCTGATCAGGAACGTGACCACGGATACGGCGAGCGCGACGATGCGCATGAGCCCGGCACGCGCCGACGCTGCATCGTCGTCATCACCGATCAGTATCAGCGCGACACCGCCTGCGACAGGCAGCCAGATCAGGAAACTTAAGAGATGTTCAGTCATTGCCAAGATCGTCGTCGTCCTAACGTAACCAGATGAGCCAGCCGAGCAACGCGGTCAGGCCAATGATCATTGCGAATGCGTAGGTATAGAGATAGCCCGTCTGGATCTGGCGCAGTACGCCGGACAGACGACCCACAGTCTTCGCGGTGCCGTTTACGAACAACCCGTCGATCAGGTACTGGTCACCCTTGTCCCAGAGGAACTGGCCAATGCGTCGGCCACCGCCGGCAAAACCCTTGATCCAGAGATCGTCAAAGTAGTACTTGCGATCCAGCACGTTATAAAGACCCGACATTTTCTGCTGCAGCATTTCCGGAATATCCGGTCGTTTCATATACAGGAACCACGCCGTAAAGACGCCGGCCGCAGCAAGCCAGAACACCGGCGTTACGATCGAATGGGTCACCAGCGCCATGCTGCCGTGCCAGAAGTCCTGGCCCAGCGCTGCCAGCACATCGTGCTCTGGCAACACCTTGATGGCGTCGCCGAAATACCCATCGAACAGAACCGGTCCGACTGTAATCCAGCCGATCACCGCAGACGGAATCGCGAGCAGCACCAGCGGCACAGTTACCACAGCCGGTGTCTCATGCAGGTGCGATTTTGTCTCCTTATCCATGCGCTCTTCGCCATGGAACACCAGGAAGAACATGCGGAACGAATACAACGCCGTGATGAAGACGCCAAGCAGCACGCTCAGGTACGCGAACCAGTAGAGCAACGAACCATCAACATGCCAGTGCGAGTCCTTAACGGCCTCGATCAGCAGGTCCTTGGAGAAGAATCCGGACGATCCCGGAAACCCGATGAGCGCCAGCGAACCGACCAGCGACGTCCAATAGGTAATCGGCATGTACTTCCTGATGCCGCCCATCTTGCGAATGTCCTGTTCATGGTGCATCGCGATGATCACCGAACCCGCCGCCAGGAACAGCAGCGCTTTGAAAAACGCATGCGTCATGAGATGGAAGATTGCGGCGCTGTAGGCCGATGCACCGAGTGCCACCGTCATGTAGCCAAGCTGTGACAACGTCGAGTACGCAACCACGCGCTTGATGTCATTTTGTACCAGGCCGAGCAAGCCCATGAACAGCGCCGTAAATGCACCGATGAACAACACGACGCCGAGCGCGGTGGTCGACATCTCAAACAGCGGCGACATGCGTGCCACCATGAAGATGCCGGCCGTAACCATCGTGGCCGCGTGGATCAGTGCAGAGATCGGTGTCGGACCTTCCATCGAGTCCGGCAACCAGACGTGCAGCGGTGCCTGTGCAGACTTACCCATTGCACCGATGAACAGCAGGATGCAGATGACGGTCATCGCGTTCCACGGCGTGTCAGCAAAAATTTCGATGCTTTGCCCGGCGATCGCCTCGGTTTGACCAAACACGGTCGCGTAGTCGAGCGAGCCCGTGAACATCACGACGCCGGCGATACCGAGGAGAAAGCCGAAGTCGCCAACACGATTGACCAGGAACGCTTTCAGGTTGGCAAAGATGGCTGTCTCACGCTTAAACCAGAAGCCGATCAGCAGGTACGAGACGAGTCCAACCGCTTCCCAGCCGAAGAACAGCTGCAGGAAGTTGTTCGACATCACGAGCATCAGCATCGAGAACGTGAACAGCGAGATGTAGCTAAAGAAGCGCTGGTAACCCGGATCTTCATGCATGTAGCCGATCGTGTAGATGTGCACCATCAGGGACACAAACGTCACGACCACCATCATGAGTGCCGTCAGCCGATCAACAAGAAAACCTACCTCCATGTGCAGGCCGTCGGTCACCGCCCACGTGTAAACCGAAATATTCTCGGCAACGGCGCCGCCCCAGAACATGTTCTTGAGGACGAGGATAGAAAGGACGCAGGAAACACCAACGCCCAGTATCGTGATCCAGTGCGCGCCGGCGCGTCCTATCTGTTTGCCGGCCAGACCAGCGATAATCGCTGCTGCGAGCGGTGCCAATACGATTGTCAGGTAGTAGTCGTACATATCAACCCTTCAGCGTATTGAGCTCTTTCACCGCGATAGAGCGGCGGTTGCGGAACAACACAACCAGTATCGCGAGCCCGATGGCGGCTTCAGCCGCAGCAACGGTGAGAATGAAAAAGACGAATACCTGCCCTGTCTCATCGCCGAGGTAGCGCGAAAAGGCAATGAAATTGAAGTTCACAGCAAGCAACATGAGCTCAATACACATGAGCAGCAGAATCAGGTTGCGGCGGTTGATCACGATGCCGGCAATACTCAGGATGAAGAGCATTGCAGCCAATGTCAGATAGTGCTCAAGACCGATCATTGTTTTTTCTCCGCGTCCATCTTGACCACGCGAATTCGATCTTTCGCCCGTACCGATACCTGCTTGCCGATGTCCTGCACCTTCAGACCCGGGCGCTTGCGCATGGTCAGCGTAATCGCCGCGACAATCGCGAGCAGCAGGATGACGGCGGCAATCTCAAAGGCATAAACATGCTCTGTATAAAGTACGGCGCCCAGCGCCTCGGTATTGCTGTAGCCTTCCGGCGTCGGCACGAAACCGCCAGTACTCGAACCACCCTGGCCGCGCATCCAGATGAGCTGGATGAGCTGCACCGCCATGATCAAAGCCACAATAATTGCCAATGGCGCATAGCGCGTCAGTCCCCGTTTCGCGGCTTCGATATTGACTTCCAGCATCATGACGACGAACAGGAACAGCACCATGACGGCGCCGACGTAAACCAGCACGAGTACGATTGCGAGAAACTCCGCTTCGGCAAGCAGCCACAGCATTGCCGCCTGGAAAAAGGTCAGCACAAGGAACATGACCGAATGCACCGGGTTGCGTGAGAACACCACGCCCATTGCCGCACCGAGCATCACTGTCGAAAACGTGTAGAACAGTATCGGGTGCGTGTACGTTGTGAAAAATGAATCAAACATCGCCGGCCCTATCGGTACTTCGCGTCTGCTGCTTTATCGGCAGAAATCATGGCGTCGTATTTCTCGCCGACTGCCAGCAGCTTGTCTTTGGTCATGATGTTTTCGCCGGGCTCTTCCATGTGGTACTCGAGCAGGCGAGTTTCAACGATCGCATCCACCGGGCAGGCTTCTTCGCAGAAACCGCAATAGATGCATTTGAAAAGGTCAATGTCATAGCGCGTGGTGCGACGCGTGCCGTCCTGGCCGACGTCTGATTCGATCGTAATCGCCAACGCCGGGCACACAGCCTCACACAGCTTGCAGGCGATACAGCGCTCTTCCCCATTCGGGTAGCGGCGCAGCGCGTGCAGGCCACGGAAGCGATGCGACTGCGGGGTTTTCTCCTCCGGATACTCGAGCGTCACGCTTTTCCTGAAGTAGTTCTTCTGCGTGATGCTGAGGCCCTTCAAGAGCTCCCAGAGTGCGAATGTTTTGAACCAACTAATGATTCGATTCATCGTTAAATACCCAGTCCCGACCATGGTCCCACTTCGAACCAGGCCATAGCGCCCTCGGCAGCGATCCAGACGATCGTTACGGGGATAAATACTTTCCAGCCCAAACGCATAATCTGGTCATAGCGATAGCGCGGGAATGTCGCGCGGTACCAGAAGAAGCTGTACATGAAGAAGGCCATTTTGATAAACAGCCACGGGAATCCACCGCTGAATACCCAGCCAATCAACGGCAGGTCGCCATACTGCTGCAGGAATTCAATGCCTTCAAACGGCGACGCCCAACCGCCGAGGAAGAACACGGCGGTCAGAGTTGAAATAAGGATCATGTTGGCGTATTCGGCGAGGAAGAACAGCGCGAATGCGACGCCCGAGTACTCGACGTGAAAGCCCGCAACGATTTCTGATTCGCCTTCTGCAACGTCAAACGGCGCACGGTTCGTTTCGGCGACACCCGATATCCAGTACACGAGGAATAACGGGAACAGCCACCACATGAACCAGTTGCCTAGCCCACCGCGCTGGCCTTCGACGATATCGCCGAGATTCAGGCTACCGCTGGCCATGAGCACACCCACGAGGGCGAAACCCATCGCGATCTCGTACGCCACAATCTGGGCGGCAGAGCGCATTGCGCCAAGCAATGCGTACTTGGAGTTGGTCGCCCAACCCGCAAGAATGACACCGTAAACACCAATCGACGTCTGCTGTATGTATTGGCGCTGACGTC